>JAAHHL010000333.1 GCA_010672185.1 Caldora sp. SIO3E6
AAGCGAATGATGAACCGATTGTCAGTGCAGCGATATCTGCTATTTGTCGCTTAACTGGAGACTATAGCCAAATACAGACAGTAGTTGACTTCCTCCAACACGAGAGCGTTAACGCCCGACGATCCTGCATCCAAGACTTAATTGATGCTCAATACTATGATGCCATTCCCCAGATCGCCCGTTGTCCTGTTTCCCTTGTCTTTCGGCTGCGAGGAATCCGACAGTTAGCAGAATCTGGTACTGCCACGGGAAAAATTAGCTCTGCAGAGGTAGAACCCTATTTAGAGCAAGTTATTCGAGATCATCCCAATGATTTAGACTTAGTCCACGAATACGACCAAAAACCGAGCCTAGATTTTGTCATTAATGAACTGTACCATACGGATTTTGGGCGGTGTTATCTAGGGAGTAAAACCCTGCTGGAATTTTATCCAGAGGAAGCTCCAGATGCACTGTTAAAGACTTGGGAAAAAGAAGCTCACAATGACTATGGAGCCCATTATCATGTGGTCAAATTGCTGGGCTGGCTTAAATATGCCCCAGCTTACGATTTATTGGTAGAAGCCCTACAAAATACTATGCCCCAGTTTCAAAAATCGAAGGCAGGGGCGGCAATTGCTTTAGGTAATTTAGGAGATAAACGGGCGATTCCACTCCTTAAAGAGGCTGCCGACACTCAAATTTTTGATTTGAAATATGCTTGTTCGTTAGCTTTAAAACAGTTGGAAGATAAGTAGGTGTTAGGTGTTAGGTGTTAGGTGTTAGGTGTTAGGTGTTAGGTGTTAGGTGTTAGGTGTTAGGTGTTAGGTGGTAGTTGTTATAGCGTTTCTCATATTTATGAGGTAAACTCTTTACTTCAAAGTCCCCCTTTCTAAGGGGGATTTAGGGGGATATAGATGTACCTAATGGATGCAAGAACTACTATATCTTAGGTAAAATTAATCTTTCGGTGTCTTATTCAACAAACACCCTAGGCTCTTAGCTGTATTAGAGCGAGTAAAAGGATTCCATGTTCCCAACTCTTGAGCCGAGCGACTGCACAAATAAGCTCGCTCCCAATCACTCAATCCTTGAACCTCGCTAAAATCTGCTCCTTCCAGATTCTCTATCTGCTCCAAGGAGGCTCCTGTTAAATCAGCTCCCCGCAAATCTGCAAACTGTAATTCGACATTAATCAGTCGCGCATTTCGTAAATAAGCTCCAGTGAGATAAGCTCTTTTTAAGTTAGCTCCACTGAAAGCAACTCCTTCTAAGTTTGCCCCGGTAAAATCAGTACCACTCAAATAAGCTCCCCGCAGGTTAGCGCCTTGCAAATCCACACCTCTCAAATTAGCTGTATTGAGATAAGCGCCAGCCAAATTTGCCTTCGGACCGATTGCGCCGGAATTGCGATAATTATACCCTTCTGGCCAAATAGTTTGGGAATCGTAGAGTGCTAGTTGCAGTTTGGCTCCATCTAATTGCGCACCACTCAAATCACAACCGCAGAGCACAGCTCGATATAAATAACTATCCTGTAAGTTTGCCCCTTGAAGATTGCCTGAGCGCAAGTTCGCCCTTCGCAAGTCAGCTTCTTGGAGATTGGCATCACTGAGATTGGTTTGGCTTAAATTTGCTCCAATTAAGATAGCACCATTAAGATCAGCGCACTCTAAATTCTTCTGACTCAGATTTATGCCCTCCAAATCTCTATTCTTCAGACTTTTGCCTTTGTGCAGAGCTTCTTGGATCTCATCGGGAGAAAAGGAGGTAAAGCTAAGGCGAGCGACTAGGGGATTCATGCCAAGAGATAATTGTGAAAAGACGAACCAAACTTATCGTAAAATTTAATGAGTCATTAATTTTATTTTTAATGTTTCTTCATTAAGATTGTTAACTTTAATTAACTTAAGCAATTAATTCAATAACTGAGGGTAAAAGATCGATGCTCCTGACAACGCCTATGACCATGATGGATTTCTTTAGAAAAAGTGAGGGAGTCTGGTTTTCTCAACGTACAGTCCATCGTTTTGACTCAGCGGGGGATGAATCTGGGGAATCTAATTTAATTATCAAAGTTTTGGACTCAGATGACCCCAGAGTGGTGCAAATTTGTCAAGAGCAAGGAGTAGATCCAACTTTAGCTAGTGGTGGTGCTAGTTTCCAATGGCAGGGGAATTTAAGTGAAAAAGAACCAGACCCCAACTACGAAGCAATTTTAGTGGATATTCCCCATCCCCAAAATTCTCATACTGGTAAATTTTTGCGAAATAAAGGTTATGTAGAGGGCATTCCTGTTATCGGTGCTTACCGGTTTGCTGATAGTGGAGTGTTGACAATTGAGACAGAATATGAACGCAATCAAGGACAAGAAAAATGTTGGTTTGTGACCGATGATTTTCGGGTGCGGGTTAGTACTGTTAAGATAGTTAATGGGGTAAACTTGATGACTTACTGTTCCGAGCGTCGTTGTATTTCTCCCTCTTTTTTAGAAGAGTTAATGGAAAAAAATCGCTTGAGAGCTTCAGCGATGTAACCATTTGCATCAATACCTACCTACTTCTTCTCTTGAGTTTAAAGAGTACGATAAAAACAAATAGTTCTTGGTTGCCTCCTGAGGCCAATTGACTACAGGAGGCAACCAAGAAATTGAGCTAGTCACTCAGCATGAAGGAAAGTTACTAAGCAACCTCAGTGACACTGATAATCCTTCCGCCCGTCTTGTGAATATTTTGCACTTGCTGGGACATTTGACTATAGTCAACTACACACTCCTGGCGGCTATACTTTCTTAGTCTAGCTGGAGCTTTGGATGCAGTAAACTTAATACAGAAACGCTTGCCCGTATTGCCATAGCAAGCCCCATTCCCTACCGCCGGAGGCTTGATTGAAGTAGGTAAATTAGCTGCTATTGAAGTAATTAACTTGGCACTATTGTCCCGATCACTAGTCGCGGAGCCTCGTAACAATGAAAATGTCCGGTTAAACACTTCATTTTTCAGTCCACCAACAGAGCGAATACTGCGATGGTAAGGCACAACATTCTCCCCAAAACTCTGGATGTACTCTTCACTGTTGATGTAAGAGTCAATCTCAGCTCCATATCCTTGATCATTGTAAATCTGGACATGCTCAGCGATTTCCTCCTGACTTTGGGGAGGACGACCGAGGAGATGCTTGAAGTTCAACTCAATAAAGCGGTACTGAGAAGACGAGTGAAAGAAGCTCAACTGATACAGGCTGGACTGAGCTACACTTCTCACAAACTCGCGGACTGTAATGTCGCCATTGCGGAGTTGGGATTCAGCACTAGAAAGACTTTGGCTTTCCATCACATATTCATTTCCCAATACCTGCTTATAGACTGCCTTGATAATTACCTCTAGGTCTGTTTCCGAGCTATTCGGACGTAGTTCTAGGGGATCAACTTCAAAGGCATCCAAACCTAGAGTTGCTGATGTGGTTAATTTTCCCATTGATTTCTTTATTAATTTGAACAAAAGCTTCAACGCTTAACTCTGGTGTCAATTATTCATTGACGCTTGAGAAATTAAGCAACAAACTCTCACTTGAGTATGGTTTTGTCGATTTCTATCATCAGAGGGTTCGTTCCTTTTTGTTGCCAAATATTTACAAATCTTTATTTTGTGAATATTTGTTACTTTGTTTCTCAGAAAGAATGACAAAGAAAATCTCTTTGCTTTACCTTTTAGCTTGTCAGTCATAAAGACAGTAGGAAAGATCTAGGGTATAGTAAATTGCCCTTGATGGCTGTCATCGACATTCAAGACATTCAATAACTAAGGAGATACAGACATGCTTGATGCATTTTCAAGAAGTGTAGTTGCAGCCGATTCCAGTGGCAAATTTGTTGAAGATCTAAGTAGCCTCAAAGCACTGGTTGCTGACGGAAACAAGCGTCTTGATGCAGTCAACTTCATTGCTAGCAACGCAAGCTGCATCGTTTCCGATGCTGTAGCTGGTATCTGCTGTGAAAGTGAAGGTTTGACTGCTCCTGGTGGCGGTGTTTACACCACTCGTAAAATGGCTGCTTGCCTACGGGATGGCGATATCATTCTCCGCTATATTAGCTACGCCGTATTGGCTGGAGATGCTTCCGTACTCAACGACCGTTGCTTGAATGGTCTCAAAGAGACTTATGCTGCTTTAGGCGTTCCTGCTGGAAATGCAGCTCGTGCTGTTGGCATCATGAAGGCAGCTGCTGTCGCCTTTGTTAACAACACTGCTTCTCAGCGCAAAATGACCGTAACAGAAAAAGCAGGAGCTTGTGATGCTTTAGCAGGTGAAGTTGCTGGCTACTTTGATGCAGTGGTTGCTGCCATTAGCTAGTCTCTTCTGGTTAATTTTTGATCACCCATTAAATTTTATTACAAATAGGAGAATCCTAAAACAATGAAATCTGTTTTGACTACAGCTGTTGCTTCTGCTGACCTCGCAGGTCGTTATCCTAGCAATTCCGATCTTGAGTCAGTTCAAGGAAGTCTACAACGGGCAACTGCTCGGATGGAAGCTGCTGAGAAGTTAGCTGCAGGTTATGATAAGGTTGCTGATGAAGCAATTGAAGCTATCTATGCTAAGTTCCCCAATGGCAGTGGCAAGGACATTGGTGCAGAGGTACAAAAATCCAAGTGTAAGCGGGACATTGTTCACTACTTGCGCCTCATCGACTACTGCCTAGTAGTTGGCGGCACCGGTCCCTTGGATGAGTGGGGTATTGCTGGTGCTCGTGAAGTTTACAAAGCACTGGGTATTGACACCTCTACCTTTGTTGTGGGATTGACCCAAACCCGCGATCGCATCTGTGTTGGTCGTGATATGTCTGCTCAAGCAGCTACAGAATTTACAAGCTATCTTGATTATTTAATCAACGCTCTGTCCTAGTAGAGCTCCGTTTTCTCTGGTCATGAGAAACGGTATTTTTTAGTGTGGAGGACTCTGTTGCTGGTTACTTGGCTAGATAGGTTAAGTAATTGGCTGTGAGTCCTTCACCTGTTCATTGAATTGAAGTTATACGGATCTTATTATTGATCGCTATTTCTGCTTTCAGTAGAGGTTCGTTATAAGTTTCTAGTGCCTAATAGCAGTAGAATACTTTCAGTTTTTCAAATTTTTTGGTTTTCAATGACCGATCTTTAAAAAAAGAGGAGACACTAACATGATTCATTTAATGACCCTTGCTGCTGCTGTTCCCCAGACCGTTGCTTGGAGTCCCAAAGTAGGGATAGTAATGATTCTTTGTAATATATTAGCGATCGCCTTTGGTAAGTTAACTATGGCTCAACCAAGTGTAAAACCTGAGTTACCTATGCCGGAAATGTTTGGTGGCATGGGATTCCCTGCTCTATTAGCAACCACCAGTTTAGGTCATGTAATCGGATTTGGAGCCATTTTGGGTTTGGCTAATATGGGCATGCTCTAATCATCAGCTAAGCTTAAGATGCATCTGGTGAAAGCACCTAATTCAATCATCAGTTATGAGTGGAACAGGCATCTTGCCTGTCATCTGTCATCCGAAACATTCAAGGTGAATGCGTCTTGAGCTTATCAGCACACTTAAGAACGTTGGTGTTGGGTTACGCGATCGCTAACCCAACCTACTTATTACTAAAAAATTTAACATTCTTATTTGAAAGTTCCTAAATAGAGCTAGCTGAATAAACATAAAATTAATTAACTCATTACTTATTACTTATTACTTATTACTTATTACTTAAAATATGGTAGAGTCTTCCTCTCAATCCCCCGATCCTGTTGAAACCGAACAATTATTAGCACAAATCAACGAACAACTTGCCCAAGGAAGATTCGATTCTACAGATTCTCAACTATTGCAACGAATGACAGAAGCCTTGGCTGATGGGCGAGGCATGATCCGATTGGGTTTAGTGGAAGCCTTTGGCGAAATTGGTAAACCAGCCGCACCTTTTTTGTTAGAAGCCCTCGCTCACCATCCCAATCCCGTTGTGCGGCGTTCAGCTGCTAAAGGATTAGCAAAAATTGATGAACCTCAAGCCATTCCTACCTTGATCGATGCGATGTTAAAGGATGAGGATACGGTAGTCAGGGGTTCTGCTGCTGGTGCTCTATCTCGTCGAGGAGCTGCCGCTGCTCCTGCTTTGTTGGAAATTATAGCAGGAGATTATTCTAAGACAGCTAAAGGGCAAGCTATTTGGGCAGTGGCATCCATCGGTGCAGAAGCTACTGAACAACTGTATGAAGCCTTTAAATCTGATCAAGTAGAAGTCCGCACTGCTGTTGTAGGAGCGATCGCTAATATCGCATCTTCTTCGGAAAATCAGGATGAGGGGTTTGAGCAAGTTATAGTTTCTGCACTTCAAGATGAAGCAGTAGAAGTCCGTCTGGAAGCGGTAACAGCTCTAAGTCAATTCCCATCGCAGTTTGCTTTACCCAATCTTCTTCCTCTGTTGGATGATCCTAATCCAGAATTGATCAGGACAGCGGTTCTTTCCCTGGGAAAATTAGGAGATAGCGCAGCTTTACCATACTTACAAGGTAAATTAGCTGACGAGCGGGTGGGTATTCCACAGGTTACCAAAATTGCTATATCTCAGATCTCGCACCAAGTCGAAAACTTACCTGTAAAGGAAGGGAATAGGGAATAGGGAACTTCGGAACAGTGATAAGATTTGACTGTTTCAGTATGATACCAAATCCGGTATCGATATACCCGCTATGCCCACATTGTAGAGACGTTTCATGAAACGTCCCTACAGGGATTCCCCGGTTCACTCTACCTGATGGAGAACGAACGACGTTTCCACTTACCCAACCTTGCTTCTCCATAGGCAGCCAAACGGCGGGAATCAGCAATTTTGGCTTCTAAGTTAGCAATCTCCTGAGCCTGTTCTTGAACAAGCTGTTCCAGGGATTCGGAGGGTGGTTCTGGCGACTCGATAAAGAGACTATCCAGAGGTGAGAAATAGGTAGGCTCTGCTGGAGAAGCCTCTTTCACAGTCTGCCACTTGCTCAAGGTTTGCTCACCAAAGGCTGCTGAAGGTCGTAACTCAGCCAATTGTTTTTGTAAGGTTTCCAAGAGAGCCTCCTGTTCCTGATACTGGCGCTGTAAGGCAGACTCGGCTTCTGTTGGTTGTACCTCCACTGGCTTGATTACCGTCCATGGTTTAGGTGTGAGTGCCTCAGCTATCAATTGTTGAATATCTGTAACTGGAGCTATTCCTGAGGGATTGTTGTACATGAGGGG
>JAAHHL010000334.1:0-642 GCA_010672185.1 Caldora sp. SIO3E6
TCAGCTTTCAGCTTGAAGATTACTCAGGGATTTTCCGCAACAATGCCAGCTTTTTGAGCCACTCATATTCATTTCCTTGCACAACACCAGGCTTATAAACCGCTGAAAGCATTGTCTGGCATGGCTTACACACTTATTCAGCAAGCCCTAAATAATCATTATTCACCCCTTGAGGAAAAACAGGCTGGAAGCCTGTTCCACTTTCTTTTTACAGGCTAGAAGCCTGTTCCACCAAAGATGATTGATATATTGTGGAACTGGCATCTTGCCAGTCAGACCTCAGGAGGGAGATGACAAAACACGGTGGAAGACTTTTCTAGCTTTTTACCGGCTGGAAGCCTGTTCCACTTTCTTTTTACAGGCTGGAAGCCTATTCCACCAAAGATGATTGATATATTGTGGAACTGGCATCTTGCCAGTCAGACCTCAGGAGGGAGATGACAAAACACGGTGGAAGACTTTTCTAGCTTTTTACATTTTACAGGCTGGAAGCCTGTTCCACCAAAGATGATTGATATATTGTGGAACTGGCATCTTGCCAGTCAGACCTCAGGAGGGAGATGACAAAACACGGTGGAAGACTTTTCTAGCTTTTTACCGGCTGGAAGCCTGTTCCACTTTCTTTTTACAGGCTGGAAGCCT
>JAAHHL010000334.1:742-7213 GCA_010672185.1 Caldora sp. SIO3E6
TATATTGTGGAACTGGCATCTTGCCAGTCAGACCTCAGGAGGGAGATGACAAAACACGGTGGAAGACTTTTCTAGCTTTTTACCGGCTGGAAGCCTGTTCCACTTTCTTTTTACAGGCTGGAAGCCTGTTCCACCAAAGATGATTGATATATTGTGGAACTGGCATCTTGCCAGTCAGACCTCAGGAGGGGGATGAAACACAGGCTGGAAGACTTTTCTAGCTTTTTACAGGCTAGAAGCCTGTTCCACTTTCTTTTTACAGGCTAGAAGCCTGTTCCACCAGAGATGATTGATATATTGTGGAACTGGCATCTTGCCAGTCATATCCTAATTTTGGCAACAATTAACAATAGGAGATTGGGCAATCTTTCCTAATCCAACTGATTTCAACAGATTCACCCATGCATCGGGAGAAAAATCACGCTCCTCAACGTGAATACTTAAAGCCTCGTGCCAAACTCCAGCATTGGCATACAGTTGGGCTTGTTTCAGTGGTTGTTCGGTTGCCTGGAGTTTAGCCTCCGTATCTGAACTCAAAGAAGTGCGCTCAAGCCACCCCTCAACCCATTGATCTTTTTCCCGGTTTCCAGGCTCACAGATAAGATAGAACTCCCAGTGATAATTAGTATTAGTTTTGAGATCTACAGTTTCCGGGAGATTTAGTTGAACTATGGCAGTTTCGTTTGGTAGTTTAAAAGTTGCTTGGTGGACAATTTCTTCTGCTTGCGGGTCAATGACTAGAAACTCTGCTTCCTTATTTTTAGTTTGAGGAACATATACATAAACTGTGGGATTAGGAGCAACCGTTGTTCCCACATTATTTTTCGGCATCACCGCAGTAATTGGTATAGTATCTTCAGGTGCTTCCACCAACTCACTAGGACAGCCCCCCCGTGAGCCTGCACCGCTAGTTCTGGGAGGAGCTCCTTTATCCCCAGTGTCTGGAAATTCACTAGCTAACAATTGAGGGAAAGACTGAGCCCTCAGCGGAGATGACCAGCTAGGAAATAGTAAAATAGCCGGAGATAGGCTAACAGTTAATACCTTTATCAGACCAAGAGACTTTTTGGTAAACATGTAATTAATTCCTCCTGTGGGATTTAAACTCTGAGCTTCTGAGCAGGATTACAACAACTCAGCTTTTGGCTTGCTATAAATTTTTAAGGGAATTGGAAATGGGGAATTTATCCCTCATCTCAAACAGGTAAATTAGATATGTAATAGTTTAGTGGGATAGGGAGTATCCCATTTTGGCAGAAACACTTTTTTCTCTAGCTACTTTCAAAGATACCAAACTTCTCTACCCCAGCTCCCTCAGCTAATACTCCCTTGGGGTATACCTAAAATGCTACCATTTCCCTCAATCACCTGACCAATGGCATAGGCGGTAATACCCTCTGCATCAAACCAATGGCGAATCTGCTCTGCCTGCTCTGGTGGTACGAGTAGCACAAAACCGATACCCATATTAAAAGTATTAAACATGTCATCAATACTAACCTGCCCAGCTTCAGCTAACCATTGAAAAATTGGAGGAATAATCCAACTACTAGAGTCAATCTGAATAGATTGATTTACATCAAGGCAACGAGGCAAGTTTTCTGGTATACCCCCCCCTGTAATATGAGCCATGCCATGAATATCCAGACCAGCGCGACGAGCATTGAGAACTGGTTTGACGTAAATCTGAGTCGGTGTTAGCAATACTTTACCTAGGCTTTTACCTGTTAGTATTTCTGGGCAAATGTTCCAAGGAGCAGAAGGTAAGGTTTGCTCAGAAAGTGTACTAACAATTTTCCTTACCAAACTAAAGCCATTACTGTGAACACCTTGACTTGCTAAACCAATTGCCACATCTCCTACTTGTACTTGAGAACCATCCAACATCTGGCTTTTTTCGACAATTCCCACGCAAAAACCAGCTAAGTCATATTCTCCTGGTTGATAGAAACCAGGCATTTCTGCTGTTTCCCCTCCTAGCAAAGCACACCCTGCCAGACGACATCCTTGAGCAATTCCTGCCACCACTTCAGTCAGCTGCTGGGAATTAAGTTTGCCGGTAGCTAAATAATCTAAGAAGAAGAGAGGTTCGGCTCCAGAAGTTAAAACATCATTGACACACATTGCTACCAAATCAATTCCTACGGTGTCATGGCAGTTGAGTTCACCAGCTAGTTTAAGCTTAGTGCCAACACCATCAGTTCCCGATACCAGCACCGGCTCCTGATAGCCTGCTGGCAGCTGGAAACAACCACTAAAGCCACCCAATCCACCCATGACTTCCGAGCGATGGGTACTTTGCACTAAAGTGCGAATCTGCTTGACAAAAGCTCTACCTGCTTCGATATCAACACCGGCTTCTCGATAATCCATAAAATAACAACAACAGTAGACTAACGACATATTTCTTAACCTAAAATTAATTTACAAAATAGTCAAGAAATGGTTATTTTTTGGCTTGCATCAAATATTTCGTTTTTGTGGAGAAGCTAATGAGCATCAGTAGTGCTTACTATTCTGCTAACTGGGAAACTCATATCATGGGGATGAACTCAGGGAACGGACCGTTCCATATTTTTGAAGAAGAGGAAGCTGAAATTGCAGCAATAGAGGGATCATTAGATGAATTAAAAAATTTAGGTTTACTCAAAAGTAAAAATTACGATGGAAAAACAAAGAGGAGATGGAAAGTTTGTGTTTAATGTTAAATTTAATCAAAAAACGATCAATATCCACAGAAATATAATATTATTACTTTTCAGTGCTCTTAAGAGTCTCGTTATACTAAAAAGCATATTTTACGCCTGCTCATTCGAGTGAATTTCAAGTCACTCGAAGTGCATTGATTTTCAGCAAGGCAAAGAGTTGTCTTGTTCGAGAAACCCAGAAACAGTAAATCTGCTGAAAACGTTAGGGATAAAGCGCTCTTTATGCTTGGATGTTTTGAGCTCGATAGGTCATGCCAACTTATCTTTAAGGATTGATTAATCTGTGGGAACTTACAAGGTGTTTCCTTCTATTGGTGTTGCTCGTCTTGGCAACAGTACAGAGGCCGATAACTACTATTACATTGCTCCCGAAACCAGTGGCGGTTTGCCCATTCTGCCCGATGGGGGAATATTCACCGAAAACGATTTCCGCGATAGTGCGGGGAATATGAAGCGTCAAGGGGCGCGGTTTCGGGTCTATTACTTTCCAGAGGCGGGTGAAGGAGGCGATCCTTACGAAGTGCTTCTGGACGGGGATACAAGCATTACATGGACTGTTCACCTCGCCAACAAAAAGTCCGTTTGGTATGAGTTTTCAACAATGCTAGGAGAAGGAGAATATCCCCCAACTACGGACTTGCGCAACCTACAAGTTACCAGCAACCGAGAAACGCTAATCACCGATCCCGGTCCCCGCACCCTGACAGGACCGGACCAATCAGCAGAGTTCAGCCGGACTTCTGATTCATCAGGCTATGCCATGACCTTTCCACCAGAAGGGTTGCAACCCTTTCCCATCGACACCCTGGGAGAAATTCGTACTGATAGCGACGGACGCTTGATCGTCATTGGGGCATTGGGAAATTCGGGTACCGATCAAACCTATCCTCTCCCCGAACCAGAAGATCTGGACTATGTAAATAACAACCATTGGTGGGATGACACGGCAGACGGTCCCGTCTCTGCCACTGTCACTGTGAATGGTCAAACCTATGAAGCCGAGCCGGGTTGGGTCGTCTCGGTACCTCCCGCCTACGCACCGGAGATATTGGCTCAAATCTCCATGTACGATGTCATGTATGATGTGGCGGTGCGGTATCTTGGTGCGGGAGATCCGAACGATATCGATGGGGATATGACAAAGCTCTTGAATCGAGCATTCGATTATAAGTGGTTGACGAGTGATGAACCTGGCTGTCACAGGAGTTTAACATCGCAACATATCAGCTATATGCGATCGCCGGACGAGGCCAACGAACCACCACAGAAGAAGATGCCCACATTGGCTGGCGATCGCTCGATCTCTCCCAATCTCGATAGCAAGTATGTCACCTTTCCCCAAGCTCACATCGATCTAGGATATCGGTGGGAAGTCGGGGACTACCCGGAGCCCACAGAACCAACGGAGTGGGATCTGCTGACTCGTGCTGCCTTGGATAACTGTTCGGGAGCCGCCTTTGCTCCCGGGATCGAAATGACTTGGTTTTCCCGCCGTTCGGAAATCTATGCCGAAGCGTTCCGACTCAAACATCGGTCCTATAGCTATCCCCTCAGTACGGATGCAACACCTTTGACGGAGGGACTCGAACCGGGGGATTTCATCAAGTACATGGCAATTCCTTGGCAGGCAGACTTCAATGAATGTTCGGTTCAATGGATTGATGGCCCTGACGTTCACTGGTGGCCCGCCCAACGACCCCTCATGGTATACGACCAAGACAGTGGAGTCAAACGCCCTTGGATTGGCGACGACAATGCCGATCCAGACAATGCCAACTACCTGCGGTTTAACAAAAATACCGATATGGTAGAAGACTGGGATAAACTGGGATTTGTCTTCAATGTAGGAACGGCAGAAACGCCTGATTTCGTCGAGGTTCAGCGAACCTTAGTAGAGGCGAATGAAGAAGAGAAGCGCAAGTCCCGACCGACGAAATACGAGTTTCGCTCCGGTAAGGGCAAAGGACGGAAAACTCGATAAATTCTCATAGAGGTGGTGGGGTGCGTTAGTCGCGCACCCTACTCCAAGGAAGATTTTTGTGATGGAACTGGATATTGCCATTATCGGCGGCGGACCCGCCGGAAGTTCGACGGCGTTGGCGCTTCTCAACCAAGAAAACTATCGGATCGGCATTCTGGAAAGTTCCAGTCAGCCAGTCTTTCGGATTGGCGAGAGTGTCCCCCCCAGCATTCAAAGTTTATTGGCTCGATTGGGAGTTCGTATCGACCTTACCAAAGCGGGACATTTGCCTGCCTTGGGGAATTGTTCGGCTTGGGGAGACAATACATTAGGATTTAATGATTTCTGGACTTCTGTGGGGGGACAAGGTTGGCATCTCGATCGCGCCAAGTTCGATCGCTCTCTTCTCCAAACCGCAGTCGATCGCGGCGCAACGGTACTGCGAGGGGTACGAGTTGTGGGATGCGATCGCGCTTCCGACGGTCGATGGATTCTGAACCTCAATCCTCAAACCGGCAGTACCACCCAGATTACTGCCTCCTTTGTTGTCGATGGGAGTGGTCCGCGCAGTGTTTTTGCCCATTGGCAAGGGGCGTACACCGTTCACATGGATAGTTTATTGGGACTTGCAGGCATCTTTTCCTTGAATGGGGTTGAGGCGGTTAAACCAGGCTATACCTTGGTGGAAGCCGTAGAATTGGGTTGGTGGTACGCGGCTCATTTGCCAGAGGATCGGGTTATTGTCACCTTGATGAGCGATCGCGATATCATCCAACAGCATGGGTTATCCCGTCTAGACGCATGGATGGCAGCACTCCAGAAGACCCATCACGTTCGGGAGTTGGTCAAAGGCGCGACTCAACCCCTCAAACTCGAGATCCAGCCTGCGTTTTCCCAATATTTGGACAAAATTAGTGGTGACGGCTGGCTGGCGGTGGGCGATGCGGCTTTTAAAGTAGATCCCCTCTCTTCTGCTGGGATTTATAAGGCATTGCGATCGGGGATAAATGCTGCTGATGCTATCGGGCAATTCAGAGCAGGGCAAGAACAGGCGCTTCTTTCCTATCATCTACAAACCCAACATCAGTTTGAGCTGTATTTAGAAGATCGCCGTAAATACTATAGTCAAGAAACTCGCTGGGCATCATCTCCCTTTTGGAAGCGTCGTCAGGGAAAGATTGCACTTTCTCCAAAAACGAGCCTCTACTTCCAATCATCCTCTCAAGCAATGGCTCGATTAAAGCAGTTGGATCGACATCTTCCCCCGAATGACTTGTATCGTCTTTGCAATTTGTGCAATTCTTCTGACGATTCTCCTCGATGTGCGAGTGAAGTTGTAGCCGAGTTTCTGGCTCAAACAACGCAAAAATTCTCTGCTTACCGACCGATTGAGGCTTTAGAATATTTAATTGAACAGCAGGTCATTCAGACTGTTTTTTTACAATAGGTAAGCTCGGTGCTGGAAAAAGAAGCTTTGATATACAAGAGTTTCAGCTATTATTGTCACCCCGTCAGCTTGCCCTCGCCCTAAATCCCCGACTTCTCAATTGAAATTATGAGTAGCTCGATAAAACCGTAGAAGAAGTCGGGGATTTACTCAATTTTATTTACAGGCGCACACATTTTCCCATGATAAAAATATACCATGAAATTAAATAATTGATAACGCGATCGCTTACTATTTGGACTTTAGACAAAATACAGCAGTTTGCTCTGCTATGAGGTACATTGTTTATCCCCCTAAATCCCCCTTGGAAAGGGGGACTTTTGTCTGCTGTACTTTGTTACAGCGCAAAGCGCTGA
>JAAHHL010000335.1 GCA_010672185.1 Caldora sp. SIO3E6
GAGGATTGGCGTGGAACAGGCATCTTGCCTGTGTGGAACAGGCATCTTGCCTGTGTGGAATAGGCATCTTGCCTGTGTGGAATAGGCATCTTGCCTGTGTGGAATAGGCATCTTGCCTGTGTGGAACAGGCATCTTGCCTGTTACAATAATGGGTGTTATGCCCCATCTATAACCAGGTATTAGAAGTTGCTCACTTAGCACGACGTGCCAGAGAAATAACCTTAGTACGTCCCCTCCCTCTGAAGGTAAACCCTAAGCCTGTACGAAAGATTTCCGGTAGATAATAATCGTCTCCTTCACTAATCGCAGCACCATTATTGACCAAAATTTTTACTTCTTCCTGAGATAGTTGGGTTTCATCTCGTGTAAAAGGGATTTTTTTGTTCTCAGCTTTGAGGCTTTGCAGCTTCTCAAGAATATCTCCCAAGGGTTTATTTTCTTGTTTAATCTCTTTAATTTTTTCTTGACCACATTCATTAAATGACTCTCTAATTGCTTTAGGCACTAGGATACGATCTTGCCAACGAGATTCATTGATAGAGTCCCTAGCTGCTATATATAAAAGACGCACCAAATCCCGTGACTGAATTTGACCATTAAAATCCGAAAGAGCATCAATTACAAACTGAGCAGAACCTGCTTGTTTAGAACGCTCACTACCTAATTTTTTACCCCATAGAGGTATTAACTTTTGAGTCAATTGTTCTTGATCCATTTCCTGAAGCTTCTCAAGATTAAGGTTAGTAAGGATCTTTGACTGCTTACTTACCCAAGTAACTAACCGCAGTGCTTCTTCCTGGCTCCACTTCAAAGCATAAGGCTGATAACGCGCCATCATTTGAGCTGAATTTTGGTGAACCGTAGCAAGTACAATATCGCGGCGCACAAAAATGATAATTCCTAAAGGACGACTAGGTTGTTGCTCTAGCCATTCTGGTACTTCTTGCAACAAAGCACGTAAAGCTGTTTGTTGTGCTTCGTCACTGGAAAAGTTTTGAAAAAGGTCTTCAAGACCATCAATGATGACGACTAATTGCTGTTTTTTATGAACCAAATCAGCAGTTAAATTTCTACCAGCTCCCTCTTGTCCAGGTTGACAGCCAACACCCCAAGCAATCACGTCAAGCCAACGTTCCCGCCACTGACCTTCATGAAGTCCTTGTTGGCAAGTTTCTCTAATTTGATCCCGGATAGTGATGGCATCTAGGGGATGATCAAACCCCAATGTCTGGGCAACAGCTTCCTGAGCTTCCTTGACAATTTTTTTAGCAGAATCTGCCAGATTGCTTGATGCCAAAACTGGACAAATCAAAGCCTTAATCTTGATGTCACTGGTACAGGCATCCTTGGCAAAGGTTTGCCAGTCCTTACGGCGGATAATTTGGAGGAAAGTATAGGTTTTCCCTGAACCTTTTGCCCCAACTATCACTGTAATCGGTAGTTTTACTCGATGATCTGATGCTAAATGACGTAAAGAATCTGTAGCTAAAAAGTCTTCAGTCTCTGCTCTCTCTGCATACACCAGTTTTTCAGCTGTTTCTTTGAGCTGTTCTCTTTGAGATTTCAAAGTTGGAGGATTTGTGCTTGCTAGAGCAAGTTCACTTTGCTGACTTGGTAACCATTCCACTAAAGCACGCACAGCATCCACAATTCCTGAACGTTGGAGGCGATTCACCACATCTTCCCAGGTTGAGGGCAAAGCTAGTAAACTACTAGTAAATGGTGTAACTATCCTGAGAGGTTCATTATCTTCTGCCAGAAATGGTTGAGCTGCTTCCAGCAGTTTGTCTTCTGCTTCCTTGACTAAATCATTGGATAGCTCATCTTCAGGAACCTGGGTAAAAATCAAGGCTGGTAATGGATCTTCTTCCCTAGTAGAAAGGGCACGGCTAGCTATTAGTTCTAGTAGTTGTATCGTCCCTGAAATAGACTGCGCACTTAAGGTAGTAACGAAAATACGATATACTCGCGGATCTAGAATTAAGCCTGTAGCTAGTTCAGAAAGTCCAGCTCGAAGGTCTATTAAAACAAAATCTACTTCTAAAGCTTTGCCAATACTTGCTATAAGCTGTGTTAAGAGAAAAGGATTTTTGGCTCCTTGGATAAGGTGTTCTGGTCTAATTTCCAAAGAAGTAAACCCTGAGGTGGAGCGAAATGAAGGTAAAATGTAAATGCCATCGATTAAGCTACTCTGTAGTCGATCTACTACTAACTGGATTGTACTTTCTGCTTCAGGAGATGGATCACCATGAGCCAGAGCTAAAACGTCAGCAAAACAGATATCCGGATTAGGCAAGCGTTGTTCAAAAACCCAACTAATTCCTGGTGCTTCTAAATCTCCATCTATTAGGAGAACCCGATATTTTTCGTTAGTAAGAGCTTTAGCTAAAGCTAGAGCATGGGTGGTGCGTCCCACACCTCCTTTGAAGGAATGAAAGGCTACTACTGGCGGAACATCTGATGTAAAGCTTTCTGGAGGTTGAAGTTTTTGTTTTGGTTGCCAAATTACTCCTGGCTTAGATAAACTGGGTATTAGTTTTAGAATCGGCAAATCTTCTTCTGTTTCCTCTAGGAAAACTGGTAGTATCCTCTCACTTTGGGAAATGCTTTCTAAGATAATTATGCTGTCTGCAATCTCCTGCTCCGGATCAATTCGGAATCGAGGGTCATAAGTTTCACTCAGCCAATTTTTCGCTAGGTCTTGATTACCAGGACGAATTCCCATCCTTAACTCATCCCAATAGCATCTTGCCCAAACTAACCATTGGGGCCATTTACTTTGCCCTTGCAATCTTAGTAAAACTTCTTCTACGTCAACCCAAGTGTAAAGACGAATATCTGAGGGAATCATTGGTTGATGTTCTCCTTAATCCAATGGCAGAGATTTTCCAGCCACTCCACCAGATCTTTTTCGTCCTGGGAATTTATCCGAATGCCATACCGCCATGCTTGATGAGCTTTTTCCACATTCTGCCGCATAAAATAGCAGTAGATTAGAGGCCATACCTTGACTTTGTTGGGAGACACAAAGATGAGCATTAAAGGCTTGTCTTAATTGACTTATACCAGTACTAATCAATTTGAATAAGCGATCGCGCGAAGTTTTAAGAATATAGCTATTAAATGGAGAATGGAGAATTGGGAATTGAGAATAGTCTCCCCCAGCTTCCTCAGCTTCCTCAGCTTCCTCAGCTCCCCCAGCTTCCTCAGCTTCCTCAGCTCCCCCATCTCCCCATCTCCCCATCTCCCCAATCCTGCTCTAACCCACTACACCCAAAATATCCTGAGCGTGGGTAGCAGTTTGTACTTTTTCATCAACGTGAGTAATTTTGCCCTCGCCACTAATGATGTAGGTAACGCGCTGGGAGTAACCACCGCCTTCAACATCATAAGCCTTGGTAATGGCTCCGTCGGTATCTGCTAGCAGTTGGAAAGGCAAACCATACTTCTCTTGAAAATCTTTGTGAGATGCCTCATCATCCATGCTCACACCCAGTACTACCATGTCTTTGCCTTGGTATTCCGCATAGTTATCTCGGAAACTTTGAGCTTCTTTGGTGCAGCCGGGAGTGTCGTCTTTGGGATAAAAGTACAAAACTACGGTTTTACCAGCAAAATCTGACAGAGAAACGGTATTGCCATCGCTGTCTTTGACGGTAAATGCCGGTGCTTCGGTTCCAACTGAGAGTGCCATAGATTTTGTATCCTAATTGTCTAAAATGAACTAACCACCCTAAATATTACAATAGATTACAATTTTCCTTAATTTGTTAAGCCACTTCTCCCATCTATCCCCATGACTTCAATCCAGACTCAAAAATCCCAATCCATTTTCTATCCGGCTCCTACTGTCAAACGAGCAGAGAGAGCGATGCGTTGTGCCCCATTTCTACTACCCTTATTTGTCGCGATGCGTCTTCAGAGTGTGCCCCTACCAACAATCGCTTCTTCAGATGGTGTGGCAAAAGGTTACCTCAGACGCCCTATGTCTGAATTGGCAGTAGAAAACAGCATTATGTGGCTGATTCAAGTGGGTATCTTGCGGCGAGAAGTGGATGGACAAGGAATTACTGATAGCTTTCGTTTGACTCCTTTGGGACGTCAGTTAGTCGCAAATTATGAACAACAAGAAGGAATCTTGCCTCCTCCCTCATGGTTAGATCGGCTCTACAATGCTTTAAGTCGATGGTTAAGACTGGGCTAATTAGCTATCAGCTATCAGCTATCAGCTTTTTGACTGAATACTGAATACTGAACACTGAACGCTGAACACTGAACACTGAACGCTGAACGCTGAATGCTGAACGCTGAACGCTGATAGCTAAACTCTTGCTTACACTCACCAAAATCTGTTATGAAAGCCATTATGGTTGTGGGCACAACCTCCCACGCAGGAAAATCTCTGATTACCACTGCTTTGTGTCGCCTGCTCTTGCGACGCGGCTGGCGAGTATCACCCTTTAAAGGTCAGAATATGGCTTTAAATGCTTATGTGACTGAAGAAGGGAAGGAAATTGGCTATGCTCAGGCAGTACAAGCTTGGGCAGCGAGAGTTGCACCCTGTGTGGAAATGAACCCGATTTTACTCAAGCCTCAAGGAGATATGACTTCCCAGGTAGTGCTGCTGGGTAGAGCAGTGGATAGAATCAATGCCCATGATTACTACCAGAAATTCTTTAATCGGGGTTGGCAGGCAATTGAGCAATCCCTACAATATCTTAGCCAAAAGTTTGATTTTGTTGTATGTGAAGGAGCTGGTAGCCCAGCGGAGATTAATCTAAAGCATCGCGACTTAACTAATATGCGAGTGGCACGGCATTTAAATGCTCCCACTTTGCTAGTAGTGGATATTGATCGGGGTGGTGCTTTTGCCCATGTAGTTGGCACTTTGGAATTGCTGGAGCCAGAAGAGAGAGCCTTGATTAAAGGGGTAATCATTAACAAGTTTAGAGGACAGCGATCGCTCTTGGAGTCAGGAATAACTTGGCTAGAAGAGTATACTGGTATTCCTGTTATCGGAGTTATTCCCTGGATCGAGGAGCTATTTCCTGCAGAAGACTCCCTTGATTTGCTGGAGAGAAACTTCAAAAAAAAGCAAAATAGTGAACTAACCATTGCCGTAATTCGACTATCCCGGATTGCTAATTTTACTGATTTTGATCCTCTGGAAGCAGAACCTAGTGTTACCGTTAACTATCTGATGCCTAACCAATCCTTGGGATATCCAGACGCTGTAATTATCCCAGGGACAAAAACCACTATTTCTGACTTGAAGATGCTTCACGAAAGTGGTATGGCTGAGCAAATTAAAAACTACTCAGCGGCAGGTGGTACAGTTCTAGGTATTTGTGGCGGCTTCCAAATGTTGGGCAAAACCCTCGAAGATAGAGATGGTTATGAAGGTCCTCAAGGACGCTATCCAGGATTAAACTTGTTACCGTTAGCAACTTCCATTACTGGCAACAAAATTTCTCGTCAGAGGAGTGTAATTTCTAACTATCCCCAGGCTGGTTTACCTGTCACTGGTTACGAAATCCATCAGGGACGTTCCCAACTGCTAGAGTTGTCAGAGAAAGAACATTCTGCTTATCAACCCCTATTTGATGACTCTGGTTTAGGGATAGTAGATGCGACTCAATTAATTTGGGGCAGTTATCTCCACGGTTTGTTTGACAATGGCCCTTGGCGACGTACTTGGTTGAATCACCTGCGACAGCGCCGAGGACTATCATCCCTCCCCACTGGTGTTGCCAACTACCGCGAACAAAGGGAAGCAATGTTCGACTCCCTTGCTGATCTTGTCGAAGCTCATTTAGACCTAAAGACGATTTTTTGATAACCCTAAGCTTACTAAGGGATTCGCGTTTCTCCAGAACGGCTCATTTTGTGCTATTATTATTTCATAATGGGAAAGGTGTGCGCTTATATATAAAGGTACTACTCCAGAGCCCAAAAGCGATCGCCTACAGCACCAGCAAAGCTGATCGCCCATTACGGCTATAATATTCCCAATTCTTCATTCTAAATTCTAAATTCTAAATTCTAAATTCCTTTAATGCGCCAAGATTCAGAATTACTCCTAGATAACTTATATAATGCTTTTGACCCCTTTGAACCCTTAAAAGCAGGGGACCCGAACTATGTAAATTGTCGGGATGTGCGGGGGGATGAGGATATTGTGGAAGATTTGGGGAGGCGGATGCGGCGTGCCCGACGGATGACTTGTCAGTTGTATACTGGTCATCGGGGAGCAGGGAAATCCACAGAATTGCTGAGGCTGAAACAATATCTGGAAGAGCAGAAATTCCATGTGGTTTATTTTGCGGCGGATGAGGAAGATGTAGATGCAGAGGATACCCAGTATACGGATATTCTACTGGCTTGTACCCGTCATTTACTTGAAGACCTCAAACAGAGCGCTAATCCGAGACCCTTACTCCAATGGTTGCAAATCCGTTGGCAAGAGTTGAGGGATTTGGCGCTGACGGAAGTGGCTTTTGAGGGATTGAGTGTAGAGAGTCAAATTTCTCAGTTTGCTAAACTGACAGCAAATTTAAGAGCAGTACCGAGTTTGCGGCAAAAGATTCGGGAGAAGATTAATCCCCAGACAGTAACCCTGATTAAGGCATTGAATGAGTTTATTGGGGAAGCAAAGAAGCAGTTACCCAATGGCTGTCAGCAATTAGCGGTGATTGCGGATAATTTAGACCGTATTGTGCCGATTACCCAAAAAAGTGGACATACTAATCATGAGGAGATTTTTTTAGACCGCAGTGAGCAACTCAAGGCTTTGGATTGTCATCTGATCTATACAGTCCCTATTTCCTTGGTTTATTCTAGGCGGGCAGCGGATCTCAGGGAAATCTATAGTGACCCCCATATTTTGCCCATGATTATGGTACAAACGGAAAAAGGGGAGGCTTACCAACCAGGATTGAACAAAATTCACGAGGTAATTAGCAAGCGAGTCCGACAATTTGCTCCTACTCTTTCCTTAGATAAGGATATTTTTGATAGTCCCGATACTTTAGAAGGATTGTCCCTGATGAGTGGGGGACATGTGCGGAATTTACTGCTATTAATCCAAGATGCCATAGGACGTACCGCAGAGTTACCGATTTCTCAGACAACAGTACGTCGAGCAATTACCCAAGCTAGGGATACCTATCGCCGCACCGTGGAAAGCAAGCAATGGAGTCTCTTGGCGA
>JAAHHL010000336.1 GCA_010672185.1 Caldora sp. SIO3E6
CCCCAAGGTTACCCGGGTTGATGCCAGGTTTTTGAGCTAAGAGATGCAATTTCTTGGGATTTTTTGACTTGCTGCATGATTGAAAGACGAATCTGGTATGGCTTCCACACTTATTCAGCAGACCCTATATATGGAAATACTCCAAGGGTTAAGGAAAATTGTATTCTTCTTCCTCAGCTCCTCAGCTCCTCAGCTCCTCAGCTCCTCCGCTCCTCCGCTCCCTTGACAGGAGATGAGGACAAAACGCTTAAAAAAACATGGTAGTAGAAAAATGTCCTGAAATGATGCTCAAGGGAGCGAGAAAATAAGTAAAATAACGTGAGTCATACAAGGCGCTAATTGAGAAATGTATAAAGCTAGTGCATAAACAGCAACAATCTTCCCAATAGATCAATAGGAGGACTCACAACTGCGTTTTCACGTCGGGTGCATCATCAACCAGTAACAGTCTTCCCAAGTTTAATGGGATGCTTTTTTCAGAGCATCTAGTTGGCTGACTTCTTTCATTGAGCTCACGCTAAGAGAAGGCAGAAGGCATCAGTCTGCTCAGGAGTTGAGTAGTAAAGTTCTTTTATTCAAAACTGAGTAGAAAGCACTCTTCTCTTTAGCTAAGTTGTCACTGCTGAATATTGTTCCTCAACAACACGAAATAATTACGACAGATGCATCACAAACAGATCAACCACATTATGAGTATAACGGCAACAATGGTTGCTGCGATCGCATTTTTTAGGGCTGGTGATTTAAGCCAATTGAGTTTAAATACCGAACTTCCTCTACAAAGGGCACAGGTAACAACCCAACAACCAAGGCCAGAGGAATCCCCAAGTGAGCTGATTGCCATCTTTCTGGTCTTATCCCCGATTTTCTTGCTTCTATTTAATAAAAAGGAAGAAAAAAAACCTTCAGAAGAAGAAAAACTGGGTAAGGCATTAACCGACTACCTTAAAGCGTTCAAAAAAGACATGACTGAAGGCAAAAAAGACGAAGCTAAAAACTAGTGCTTTGAAGGCAGGAGGTAGGAGGCAGAAGGCAGGAGGCAGAAGGCAGTCCCGATGAAAAAATTTTTTCACCACCATGCATGAAAATCCTTCTCTCCGCGTCTCCGCGTCTCCGCGTCTCCGCGTCTCCGCGTCTCTTTCAAGTCAGAAGGCAGGAGGAAAAAAAGTGTGGTAAACTCTCTACCCAACCTACGGCTTTAACCTTGCCACGCCACTATACCCAGTCTCCTTAAATCACTGTTTCAATTGCAGGAGTACCATCGTCTTTAATCCAAGCAATATAAGTAATACGGCGACAACGGGCATACTCTTTAATCTGAGCCGGTGAGCGTCCCCCTAAATCCATTTCTACCCGCACCAAATGCTCAGAATCTCTCAGCTTCTGAGAGTAACTAAAGGCAGCTGCTTCAGCTTGGGGTGTTTCTGGAACAACTAACCAGTCACTAGCTGCTGTCTCATGAGGTAGCTGGCTACTGGAGAGCAAAGTATAGTGTAGGTCTTCAAGATTCAGGCAAAAACCAATTCCTGGGTAAGTTTTTCCCTGAGGATGATACAACCCTAATAGTTGGTCATAGCGGCCTCCTTGTCCCAAAATTCGCTGATTGGGCTCAACATCGCTCACTACTTTAAAGACAATCCCAGTGTAGTAGTCAAAGGTTTGAACTAAGCTGAGATCTAGAATTAAGGGTAAAGGAGTAGCAGAGCTATGGTCAATCAATTCCACTAGGGATTTGAGGTTGTTAACAATTGTTTGCTCTGATGATGCTAAATCCAAATTAGCAACCTTTTGCAAAACATCAGCAGGGCATCCTCGAAGATCAAAAAGAAACAGCGCTCGCTCTCGCAATTCTGGGGAAAGAGGCAGATTTTCCAGTGCTACCCGATCCAAATGAGCGATCGCACCCCTAACTTTATCTTGTATTGGCTGAGGAAAAGGGGACAGCAGCAAGCGAGTCAACCCTGCTTCTCCCAAAACCAAATGCCACTTTGGTAAACCCAGTTGATTGAGACAATCTGCTAGTAGCAGGATAATTTCTGCATCTGCTAAAATTCCTCCAGTTCCTAGCAACTCCACCCCTGACTGGTAGAACTCTAATTGACGCCCGTGATGACCAACATTTGGTCGGCGAAACACATTAGCATTGTAATAGAGTCTTTGGGGCAGGGAAAAGGTTGTCTCACTAGCACCGTCTGCGATGCGAGTAACCATTGCCCGCGCGATTGAAGCTGTGAGTTCTGGGCGTAGCCCTAATGTTCCCTCTTCAAACTCCTGCAACTGGATAACTGTCGAACGCTCGATCGCTCCCCCTGCCATAAGAGTATCCAACCATTCTAGGGTGGATGTCATAATCCGATGATATCCCCAACGGTGAAATACTTGTTGCAGGTGGTCTGCAATCCAGCGTTTTTGGGTAACTTTGAGGGGCAGTAAATCCCTTGCCCCTGCTGGTGGTTGATGAACCATTATTTTTTCTTACCGCCAAACCTACCAAATAAACCACCACCAGATTTACCTTGATTCCCTGATGATTTGCCAGAGCCGCTAGAAGTCGTTGGCTTAGCACCACCGCTTTTAGCCGCCATGTATTCTATGTACTTTTTCCCCTTCAAAGCTTTTTCATCCTTAGGATTGAGCTGCAAAGCCTTATTAAAGTGAACCTTAGCCATTGCTGTCTGCTTTTGCTTCAAATAAGCCTCTCCCAGTAAGCTATGGCAGCCACTGTTTTTTTGGTCTAACTTGAGGGCATCTCGCAGCTCTAAAATTGCTTTGGCAAAATTGTTCTTGACTATATATCCTTCAGCACGACGGATATAAGCCGCAACTCTTTTTTCCAGGAGCTTCTGAGGATCAGGACCCGCCTCTGTTTGAATAAGGGTATCTTCTCCAGTTGAAGGTGCCTCTGCACGAGGCTTACCTCCTCCCACAGGTGGTGGATTTATAATCTTACCGTCTTTCAGCATCAGGTAAACTAAATTAAGTTCACTGATTTCGGCAATTTTTCCTAAGGCTTCTTTAACAGATGCATATTGCTTGGATGCCAAGTTTTGTAGTGAGCTCTTGTAAGCGCTTTCTAAACCTGCACCTGCTCTGGCTAGTTGTTTCGCCGCGTCACTGGCTATAGAAACTTTATTTTTTTCTCCAGCCAAGCGCTTACCCATGAGTTTCAGGCTAATGGCATAATCGCGATTGTCTTTAGACAGTTGCTCATAAGCAGGATTAACTAGCTTCGATAACAGCTCATTTGCCTGTTTTTTCTCAGCTGCGCTTTCTGCTTTACAACTGTCTGGGTGCAAATTACGAGCAATTTTCAGATACCTTTTGCGGACTGATTTAGTATCCGCATCTACAGGAATTCCTAAAATTGCGTGGTGGTCAGTAAAATCATACTTAAAGAGTCCTCGTCCAATTTCAAAAGGCATAGGGCACTGTGTGATCTCCGTGCAGAAAGAATTGTCTCTAGTATGTCTTATATTTTGATATAACTGGTATACTTTAAGACCTTTGCTGGGGACTCAGGATTTTCTGAATTAGGAGAGAACGAATCCCACTCCTTCCTAAGAGTGAGATTCGTTTGTCCCTATTAGGATTATCTCCACTAAGGAGCTAAAGCACTACCCCGCAGTAAGCTACCAACAGTTTTGGCAGTAATCTTCATTTGAATCAGAGGATTAGCTGGTACAACTGTTTTATAGAGATAGCTGTCGAAGGTGAGCTTCTGAACATCTTTATCAGCACACATTTCGACAAAGGCTTCACGGGTAGCGTCGGTGCGATAGAAGACCCTTTGCAAAATATCCAGTACTTTATAGGTCATGCCGTACTTTTTATCCCAACGCTTCAGGTAAAGCTTCAGATCATCTTCTGTGGGAATGCGAGTACCACCGTTGGAGGTTTCCACAATGGTTTCGGCGCACATTCTAGCTGATTTAGCAGCAAAGTAGATTCCTTCACCAGAAGACTTAGTAACTGTACCAGCAGCATCTCCTACTAGAGCTACTCTACCCCGAACTCGGCGTGGTCTGGGATGTTCTGGAATGGGATGAGCTTCCACTTTGATGATTTTGCCCCCTACCAGCTTACTCGCAGCACGGGCACGAATACCGGCTTGTAGCTGTTTGATTTTGGCTTGGTTCACCTTCATTGTGCCAGTACCAACAGCAACGTGGTCATATTTAGGGAATACCCAAGCGTAGAAGTCTGGGGAAACATCATCACCAACATACATTTCCGCCAAGTCTTCGTAATAGTTCATCATCGAACCTGGTAGACTAATCCGCTCTTGGAAAGCGATCGCATAATTGTAATCACCAGCATCAATTGCTTTGGCAACCCGGGAATTGGCTCCATCTGCTCCAATTACTAGGTCTACCTTCAGAGTTTTTTGTATTCCATTCAAACTACCGTTGGAATGGTCGGCATAGTGAAGGGTATAGGGTTCGGTGTTACTAGTGGGAATCTCTAGCTTGTGGACTGTGCCGTTAATTAGGTTAGCTCCTAACTCAGCGGCGCGGTTACGCATAAAGCCGTCTAGTACCTCACGGCGGCACATGCCAATATATTCATCTTCATTGATCAGATTGATATCAACCTCGACATTAGAGGGTGAGATCATCTTCATTTTTCTTACCCGCCGATCAATAATTTCTGGCGGTAGTTCAAACTCACTTACCATGCACAGCGGAATAGCACCACCGCAGGGTTTAGCATTATCCAGCTTGCGCTCAAATAGGTAAGTTTCGATTCCAGCTTTTGCTAAAACCTCGGCAGCAGAGGAACCTGCCGGTCCTGAACCAACAACTGCAACCCTTAGTGCTGGCATGTTTTCTCCCAATCTTTTTAGAGCTACGCAGTGAATCGTATCATTACCTTTGGCGGATCTCAGCAATATATGGCAATATCGGGCTAAGTTGAAATACAGCTTAACAACTTGGCGTAACAGAACTTCATAATCACTGCTGTAGGCGATCGCTTTTTTGGGAATGGGAATGGGTGAAAAATGCTAGATGTACCAGACGCGCCATGGCGCGTCTCTACAAAAAATGTAGGTTGGGTTTCGCGATCGCGAAACCCAACATTCAGTATAAGGAAATGATATCTGTTTAGGCGGACATGATATTACACCAAATTCGGTGGAGGACAAGGGTATTCGTTTGCCCCCTAAATCCCCCAATTCTGGGGGACGCATGAATTATTTTTTACGTACTCTGAGAAAGGGTTTTCCTTGAGAAAAATCACAAATTTTTATTCCTTAAGCTGGCAATGGCTTCTGGTTTAAACTCAAGTTTGTAGTCCATTACCAAGTTAATCCCAGTTTCTTCGCAACTTCCTCAGCCGGAACACCACGAACTCCTGCTTGTCTTCGCTTCTGTGACTCGATTAATTGCTGCCTGACTTCTTCTTTGAGTTCCAAACCACTGTCAGGATCGTCGAGCAATTCTTCTAGGGTTTCTGCAATAGTCTGCCGAATTAAGTCTTTGAGTTCATCGACTGTCATGTCCTTGACTTGCATTTGCATCTCCTAAGCTCTCGTGAATATCAATATGATAATCTAACAGCATTTAGATATCTGAGTTTGAGGGAAGAAAATTAGCTACAAACACCAACTCACATAAGTTGTAAGTTGAGTTAATCCAAATGTAGATTGCTTCGGTGTAGAGTTATCCGACGCCAGTAAGACTGTTGTAAGCGATCGCTTTTGGTAAAGATTTTTTACAAAAACTGCATGTTTAGCGTAAAAGTAGAATTCCAACCTGAGTAATCAATTAACAGCTGAACAACATAGATGGGATCGAGTTTCAAAAAGTCAATGGTTATACTAAGACAGATTTAGTTGTTGCAGTTGCACCACCAGGTAAGAACATTAGGACTGCTAGGACAAGACTTCTATCCAGGTTATAACATCACGATTAAAGAAAAGGTCATTGAATTCCGTCGCCAGAGTTAAGGTTCCTTGACTCTTCTGTATTCCTTCCCTTCCTGTTCCCTTTTTTATCCCATCCGGTGTTTACAAAGCAAATGAAGATGCTATATTCTCTGCTTTTAATTGCTGATGATGATAATGGCTCAATCAAACATTTTAGAACTAGCCAAGCAAGGTGATCCCAACGCGATTGCTACCTTGCTCAATCGCTCCCTCCAGGCACAAGGAATTACTGCCAAAGTTAAGCTGAAGGGGGATTGCTTACGAGTAATGCTGGAAGGGACTCAGATGCTGAACCAGCAGAAGATGGCTCAGTTCGTACATCAGGGTATGCTGAAACTGGGAGCTGAAAGCATCAAAACTGTGAAAATTTATGGCAAACAAGCAGGTCAAGACTTTCCTCTCTGGAACCAGGAGTTAGATTTAGCAACTAAGCGGCAATTAATTACGGATAACCACAGCCATGCTCAACCAACACCAACCAACTTATCTATCAATAGTTCCTTAAAATCAGCCAATCCTGAGTCTGTTAATCAGGAAACTTCTCCAGTCAAGCAGAACTCCATCGAAGATTATAGCAGCAAATCAAACCGTCAAGCAGATAATCTAGACCAACGTATTCATCGAGTTTTGATTAGCTCCCTTGGGTTTCGGATTAGTTTTGATATCCTGTTTCTACTTTATGCTCTAGTGTGGTCAACTTCTTACTACATCTACGACCTGCTCGATATAGCTGATACTACTGGATTTGTGTCTTACCTAATGCACAAACTGGTGGTAGCTATTGATTTTCTCTGGAATCCCTTGGACATCGTTAGTACCTGGATTTACCGCCTCACGGTTGTGATTATGCTGATTTGGCTGTATCAGTTACACGCTAGTCTCAGAAATCATTGGGGTAAATATTCTATCAGTCCCTGGGGCGCGATCGCACGCTTTGCTATTCCTTTTTACAGTCTATGGGGTATCTGGAATATTTTTACCACTCTTGCCCATCAATTTAAGTCTCAAGGAGGTGAATTCATCAACAAGGGCGAATCCCTCAAGAGTTGGGTTCTGTGCTTTTACTTTGCCTTGTTTGGAGCAAATATATGCAATGCAATTTACTGGTTTTACGATGGTAATGCTGAGACAAGAGAATTCTTGCCTTGGTTGTTTCTCAGCAAGAATGCTACCGGTTTGTTGCTATCTATTGTTTTATTAAGAATTGTCTTAATTGCCAGAAAGGGAGTTGCTCAAATATTTAGCAATCAGTGTTCAGTATAATAGTAGA
>JAAHHL010000337.1 GCA_010672185.1 Caldora sp. SIO3E6
CCGCATCATAGAACTGTCTCACGGGGTAAGCCGCAATTTAAAATTACGCGGGGTGTGGGGTGTGGGATGTAGGGTGTAGGGTGTAGGGAAAAAGAATAAAGCTGATAGGAATTGGACTTTGGACAAAAAATCTATATTCGACCTTCCCCATTCCCCATTCCCCATTACCAAGGTAACCGACTGCCATCCCAAGAAAAAAACTGTCCGCTATCCTTTTCCTCCAATTTTTCTACCACAGCAAAGAGTTGATCGACTGTTCGTTCGACGGAAAACAACTTGTCAGTAGGAACATTTTTTTGAAATGGTTGAGAGAGGCGCGTATTTGTCGTTCCTGGATGCAGCGTCACCACGATTGTCCTTGGGCTTTTGCGGCTGTATTCGATCGATACCGTTCGCATCAACATATTCAGCGCAGCTTTAGAGGCACGATAACCGTACCAACCTCCTAATCTATTATCACCAATACTGCCGATTTTTGCTGAAATACTGGCAAAAATACTGCGATCGCTGTGACGGAATAGGGGGAGTAAATACTTGGCGAGTAATACTGAGCCAATGCTATTAACTTGGAAATAGCGTGTCAACTGCTCTGCATTGATTTGGCGCAAACTTTTTTCTGGCTGTAGGGTTCCTTCGTGCAAAATTCCTACGCAATTGACTACGTAGTGTAATTTCTCTGTTTGCATCTGAATTGCTGCAATTCCGGCCTCAATCTGCTCTTCTTCGGTAATATCCATTGCCAGACAATTTAAGCGATCGGGGTATGCCGATGCTAGTTCCATCAACTCAGATGCTAATTCTCGACGGCGATATGTTGCATAAATTAGCCTATTTTCCCTCTGATTTAACAACTTTTTCACAAAGCCCAGACCAATCCCTTGGCTGGCTCCGACAATCAGGGCATTACTGGTTCGATTTTGGTTCATGTTCCGTTTTTAAACATCCTTTCAAACTTGGGCACACCCTAAACCTGGGATTATCGGTGCGCTCTCACTCCAGTAGATAAAAGAAACATCTACCCCAACCAGCTCACTATATCCAGCCAATGCAAATTGCATAGAGAATGTCACAATGAAGAAAAACAGTTAAGCTCAAACAGCCCAGCAAACGTCATGACCACTGCTGCAAGGGTTAAAACTCAGTATGAAGCAATAATTGGATTAGAAACCCATTGTCAGCTGAGTACCCAAACCAAAATTTTCTGTAGTGCTTCCACAGCTTTTGGTGCTACTCCCAATACCAATATTGACCCGATTACTCTAGGAATGCCGGGAGTGTTACCCGTACTCAATCAAAAGGTACTGGAGTATGCAGTTAAGGGGAGCTTGGCTCTCAATTGTCAGATTGCCCCCTATAGTAAGTTTGACCGCAAACAGTATTTTTATCCAGACCTCCCGAAAAATTATCAAATTTCTCAGTATGACCTGCCAATTGCCACTCGAGGTTGGTTAGAAATAGAACTTACTGATGAAGCAGATAACCCCATCCGCAAGAAGATTGGCATCACTCGCCTGCACATGGAAGAAGATGCAGGAAAATTAGTTCACGCTGGGAGTGACCGCCTTTCTGGTTCTACCTACTCTCTGGTAGATTACAACCGTGCTGGTGTACCCTTAATTGAAATTGTCTCAGAACCGGATCTGCGCTCAGGTCAAGAAGCAGCGGAATATGCTCAGGAGTTGCGGCGGATTATGCGCTATATCGGCGTTAGTGATGGCAATATGCAAGAAGGCTCACTGCGTTGCGATGTGAATATTTCCGTGCGTCCCGTTGGACAGAAGGAATTTGGCACTAAGGTCGAAATCAAAAATATGAATTCCTTCAACGCGATCCAGAAGGCAATTGACTATGAAATTGAGCGACAAATCAACGCGATTGAAGCTGGAGAAAAGATTTTTCAAGAAACTCGACTTTGGGAAGAAAACCGCCAGCAGACGTTTAGTATGCGGAGTAAGGAAGGTTCTAGCGACTACCGCTACTTCCCTGAACCAGATTTACCCCCTATTGAAGTATCCCAGGAGCAGTTGGAGCAGTGGCATAGGGAACTCCCAGAACTGCCAGCTCAGAAACGGGAGCGCTATGAACAAGAGTTAGGTCTGTCTGCCTATGATAGTCGTGTACTGACGGATGATCGGCAGGTAGCGGAATATTTTGAAGGGACTGTCACCGCTGGAGCCAATGCGAAACAAGCGGCTAACTGGGTAATGGGAGATATTGCTGCTTATCTCAAAACTGAGAAACTAGCGATCGCCGATATTGCTCTAACCCCAGCAATTCTGGCAGAACTGATCAACATAATTGAAGACGGCACAATCAGTGGCAAGATTGCCAAAGAAATTCTTCCAGAACTGCTGTCGAAAGGGGGTTCTGCCAAGGAATTAGTTGAACGCAAGGGTTTGATCAAAATCTCTAACCCTGAAGAACTTGAAGCAATTATTGATGAAATAATTGCTGCTCATCCCAAGGAACTAGGGCAATATCGTAACGGGAAAACCAAGCTCCAAGGCTTCTTTGTTGGTCAAGTGATGAAAAAAACTAGTGGGCGAGCTGATCCCAAGCTGACTAACCAACTTCTAGGCAAGAAGCTTAAGGGTTGATTAATTGTCCTTTGTTGTTTGGGAATCGGGAATTGGGAATTGGGAATTGGGAATTGGGAATATCTCCCTTGTCTCCCCCATCTCCTTGAACCCTCCGCTCTCTTGATTCGGGGAGTTAAAATCGAAAAAAATCAGAGTAGGGGGTGACACCCCCCACCCCTAGGTGATATATTTAAGTTAAGTAGATGCACCCTGATGATCGAGAGAGTTGCTTAGGCGGCTCTCTTTTTGTTTTACTCCTAACTAATACTAAATCCGCCCCTCAAAACCCCGTTATTATCAATGAGGTTACTTCTCTCCCAGCTCCCCAGCTTCCCCATCTCCCCAAACCCCCACACTCTTGATCCGGGGGGCTAAAATCGGATTTTTTCAAAAAAGGGGTGACACCCTCCACCCCCAGGTGATATATTTAAGTTAAGTAGATGCACCCTGACAATCAAGAGAGTCACCAAGTGGCTCTCTTGTTCCTTATTAATTGCAACTAATATCAAGTTCGGAAATCACTTATAAATCCCTTCTACCTTGCAACCTTCTTTCTTCCCTTGGAGCCTTCTGCCTTCTGCCCTCTGCCTTGTTGCAAGCAAAGTGTAAGTATTCAATAACTTGATATAAGTTCGATTGCTAGTAACCTGAGACCTGATATAATTCCCTCTCAAGCGGTAGTCACGGCTTTCAGGAGAACTCATGTCAGACTGGCAGAAAATCACTGGTAGTGTTACAGCACCCAGAGGATATAAAGCAGCAGGAATTGCTGCTGGAATGAAACCTTCGGGGCTTCCAGATTTAGCTCTAATTGTCTCAGATGTTGATGCCATTGCAGCAGGTGTCTTCACTACCAGTCAGGTTCGTGCTGCCTGTGTTGACTATTGCCGTCAGCGCTTGCTCTCCAAAGCTAGTGCTCGTGCTATTCTCTGCAATTCTGGTCAAGCAAATGCAGCGACTGGTGAACAGGGCTGGAGAGATGTTCTCGAAAGTGCTCAAGCCCTAAGTAAAGAACTCAACATTCCTGCTGAATCAATATTGTTGGCATCTACTGGTGTTATTGGTCAACGAATTCGTATGGATGCCCTCTTATCCGGAATTCCTGAACTAGTAGCAACGGCATCAGACAATAATTCAGAAGCAGTGGCTAAAGCGATTATTACCACAGATTTAGTGACCAAATCTATTGCTTTAGAAACCACTATTGACGATCGTCCAGTAAGGATTGGAGGCATTGCCAAAGGTTCTGGAATGATTCATCCTAATATGGCAACCATGCTAGCATTTGTCACTTGTGATGCAGCCGTTTCTCCCTCTCTCTGGCAACAGATGTTGAGTCGGGCAGCAAATAAAAGCTTTAATCAAATTACGGTTGATGGCGATACCAGCACCAACGATGCTTTAATTGCCTTGGCTAATGGTGAATCCCGCACCTCAGCAATTACAGAAATGGGAACAGCTGCAGAAAAATTGGAAGCAATGCTTACAGAAGTATGCCAGCATTTAGCCAAAGCGATCGCCAGGGATGGAGAAGGTGCTACCTGCTTGATTGAAGTGGATGTTACTGGAGCACCAGATGACCAAGCTGCCCGTCAAATTGCCAAAACTATCGTCGGCTCATCTCTAGTTAAATCTGCGATATTTGGGCGCGATCCTAATTGGGGTAGGATTGCCGGAGCTGCAGGGCGTGCTGGTGTCCCCTTCGAGCAAGAGAACTTGCGAATTCAGTTAGGGGACTTGGTAATGATGGAAAATGGTCAACCCCTAGCTTTTGATCGTGGAGCCGCTAGTGCTTATTTAAAGCAAGCGGCAATGGGGGCATATTTGCAGGAGGATACCGTCTTAATCTCTGTTAGTGTCGGGAATGGTGTCGGTACTGGTAAAGCTTGGGGCTGTGATTTGAGTTATGACTATGTAAAGATTAACGCGGAGTATACGACTTAAGCTGTTGGTGAAGGTAGAAAAGGAAAAAAAGATAAAAAAGCTTACTACACAAGCTTTCTTGCCTTCTGCCTCCTACCTTCAAAGCACTAGTTTAGGGAATAAGCGGCAACTAACTGTTATTTACTCCTACCCCTTTTCCTTGAGCCGGAACCCTAGAGAGCTCTAGCCCTGGCGCTGAAAATTAAACAATCCTTCAGAAGTTCTTCATTTTTTCAGCTTAACCTCAAAATATAGGCAGCTATGCAATGACTTTGATTGTAGTCTATAAGCTGAGGGTGAATTTAATAGCTACTTTCTTTTCAAGTGAGTGCTGATTTCTGGTGTATTTTGGCCTACTGAGAGTAAGACAATGCTGATGCTGCTGATATTGCTGTTATTGCTGCTAGCAGTTTTTTCAGTCGTCAAACCCTAAGTGCAATGATTATACAAATCCAATGGATTCCCATAATTTCTAGTGTTTGCATAGGTATTTGCTTTATTTTTATGGCTTATTCTTTTGCTGTTTAGTACTGCAGTTAAGCTTGATTTTACTCTCATTAAGATATCCTTAGTAAGGAGTGGGCAAATTTATGGACAACCTTAACTCTAAACAAGAGTTTAATTTAAGTGTTACCTTGATACTTGGTGCTTTAAAGCTTCAGGATAAGGCACTAGTAGAATCTTGTGAAAGAACTCTCACTGAGCTACTAGGTTCTGAGTGTACATCGAATATCATGACTGCGGTTGTATTTCAATTAGCACAAACAGACCATAATACTTTTGATTGGGCTTGGAAAAATTTCTATAGTTTGGATGCTTGCCAACATTTAATCAAAGGAATAGTTATGTTTGCTGTCAAAAAGTTAATTAATCAAGGTTTTATTCTCGGTCAAGACTTTAGTATTAATTACACCGGTAAAATATGCATCTGTCAACAAGCGAAAGCTGCCCTGCTAGAAAAATCTTCCGCTACAGATTGCATTTTTCTGGAAGAAGTCTTGCAAGTTCCCACGGAGATATAATTAACTCTTTTAATTACATTGGAATAATTTCCTAACATAGATACAAAAAGGTGATAAAATAATGTATAATTCTAAAGTTTATATTCCCAAACAAAACTTGAATATCCTTGAAACAAACAGCTCTAGTAGCGAAATCAAGCAAAATCCCAATAGCCAACTTCCTACAGTTGATCGCTTAAATCGCGGTCGTATTGCTATTTTCATTGATGGCGCTAACCTATTTTATGCAGCTTTGCAACTGGGTATTGAAATAGACTATGTCAAACTTCTTGGTAATTTGACTTCTGGTGCTAGACTCCTGCGTGCTTTCTTTTACACTGGAGTTGATCCAACTAATGAAAAGCAACAAAACTTTTTGCTCTGGATGCGTCATAACGGCTATCGTGTAGTCACTCAAGAATTAACTCAGTTTCCCGACGGTTCTAAAAAAGCGGATTTGAATGTAAAAATCGCTGTAGATATGCTGAAGTTAGTTGGTTGCTATGATACAGCAATCTTAGTTAGTGGTAATGGAGAGTTAGCTTATGCAATTAATGCCGTGAGCTATCAAGGGATTAGACTAGAAATCGTCAGTTTGCGCTCTATGACTAGCGATAGTCTGATTAATCTTGCTGACTCCTACATCGACCTCGGTATGATTCAAGAAAAGATAAAAAAGACTCATTAATGGATAATGGATAATGGATAATGGATAATGGATAATGGATAATGGATAATGGATAATGGATAATGGATAATGGATAATGGATAATGGATAATGGATAATGGATAATGAATAATGGATAATGGATAATGGATAATGAATAATGGATAATGAGTAATGGATAATGGATAATGAATAATGGATAATGGATAATGGATAATGGATAATGGATAATGGATAATGGATAATGAATAATGGATAATGGATAATAATCCTCTTCTGTCACTCTCCGAAAACATTTGCCATTTCTGAATCCTGGAGCTTTTATCTATTATGCGATCGCTAGCTTTTTTCTGCCTAGAAATTACTCAGAACAGTAAAATTGTCAAAATTCGATTATCAAACTCTGTATCCCTCAGTATAGCTCCTTTCCAGGAATTTCAAATAATAGGAAAAACCGGAGAGTGACAGAAGAGGGATAAGTAGCTCAAAAAGCTGGCATTGTTGTAGGAAATCCCTGGGTAATCTTCAAGCTGAAAGCTGAAAGCTGAAAGCTGAAAGCTAAAAACCGATAGCTAATGACTTAATTCAGCAAACCTTAATTAATTCCGTGTCTTTAGGTGATAAGCTTTTAGCCGTCAGCTGTCTCTTAGATGAATACTGCCCTTTCATGCAAAATACTGAAGCATTCAGTTCTCCCCGCTGGTTTGTCCGTCGCGATCTTGATGGCTTCTTTGGTCTAGCTCTAGATAACTTAATCCAAATTTTGGTGATTGTGAGTTTGACTCAAGGAGTCCTCCAATTTCCTGCCTATCTGGTTTACGGCAGAATTCTTCCCAGTATCGCTATTAGCTTAGTAGTAGGCAATTTTTACTACGGCTGGTTAGCTTACCAACAAGGGAAACGGGAGCAGCGAGATGATATTACTGCCCTACCCTATGGTATCAATACCGTCAGTTTGTTTGCCTACATTTTTCTGGTTATGTTGCCAGTTCGCTTGGATGCCTTGGCAACGGGAGCTTCCA
>JAAHHL010000338.1 GCA_010672185.1 Caldora sp. SIO3E6
CCAAAAATTATCAGTTCTCTCTTCTTCCCCAGCTCCTCCGCTCCTCCGCTCCTCCGCTCCTCCGCTCCTCCGCTCCTCCGCTCCTCCGCTCCTCCGCTCACCCGGTTAAAGGCAATACAATCCTGCCACTTAGGCAACCAATGTCAAGATATTGGTAATAACACCCATTATTTCTCCTATCCCAGAAATAATGGCTTGTACATTCTCAACTTTCTTGATAAATTTATCGATTTTGCCAGTGATCTCTCGCAAGGAGGCCAAGTCTTGCTCAAAGTTTTGCAAAGTGTTGATAGCAGATATTGTGGCAATGGCTCTGGCTTTTTGCCGAATTTCGTTTGTCTCCAGTCGAAGCCTATTTCTCTGAGCAGATTGCAAACTGCTGCGATGGCAATTTCTAAATGCATCTAGCTCATCCGCAAGCTCTTGAAGCATGTCAGCATAGTCAAGCCACCCGTCAAAACCTTCCGGAGCAATATTGATAGAGATATTGTTAACGTCAACACTCATAATTTAGCCAACTCCAAAATAACCTAAGATATGGACAAAACACTGTTAGTTAGGGAAATCTTTTCTAGCCTTCTCAACTGACTTAGCTTTCTCAATAAATTCTTTGAGAGCTAAGCTGCTTTCATCGAAAAGTTTCTCAACGGCCTGGCTTGATGGTTCCTCACCATTACTGTAAATATCAGCTAACTCTTGATGACCATCGATAATCGTTTGGAGTAGCTTAATATATTCTAAACCTAGATTTCGTTGCTCTTGTATTTGATCCTTTGCCGGATTCCAACGATCATTGTCAATAGCGATCAGCAGCTCAGCCATAGATAAAACTGAGTTACCCTGTTTTCTTTCGTTGCTATCTAATACAGCAGAAATGTATTCAATATAGTATTGGTCTAGGAAGCTTTCTTCAGTTCTCAGATATTGTTCTATATAAACTCTTTGGACAACAGATTGTAACCCTTCGGCATAGTTCTTTAAAGGCTGATTACCCAGAGTGATAGCTTCTTTCAAAGTTTCTCGACGCTGTCCTTCAAAAATTTGGTCAACAATAAAATTTGCCAGCTCTAAACCGGCGGTAACACGTTCTTTAATCAGCCCTCTATCCCCTGGAGGCACTTCAAACAAATTTGTCAGCTGATTCGTCAAGTTTCTAGAATTACCGATCAAGATATCAAATTGGGTGTCAAAGTCGATTAAGTCAGCACCAGCTAGCTCTCCGAGTTTTAACAAGTAATTGACAATGACTCCATTTCCCATCTCCATCAGGGAACCTAAATATTGAGAAGGAATTTGCTCAGTTGCTTCCCCAGCAAACTGCTGAGTTTCGTTACAGGCTTTCTGGGCATCCACACGAGCTTGTAAGAAATTAGGCTCAGCAATACTTTCGCTGGGAGGATTTTCTAGACGTCTTTTAAGGCTTTCCTCTAACTGTTGGAGCTGCTCGACCTGGGAACTCAAAGCTGGATTTTCCTCCAGTGCTATTTCTAAATCATTAATTTGTTGTGACAAAGCTTCTAATTCAACGGCAGTTACTGTTGAAAGTATAACTGATGAATCATCAGAAGGCAGTATATCAACAGCAAAGTACCTGGCAGCTCTTAAACAGGAAGGATAAAAATCTCCTGCAATAAGAGGGAGTTGCTGGTTTGCTTCATTGGCATACATTGCAAATTCCCTAATCTTAGCCAAATTAGGATTACTTCCACATCCTGTAAATAAGAAAAATATCGGCAAAAGTAAATATCGTTTAGGAGGATTGCTGCTACAAACAAACTTTCTTAACCTTTTAATGATCATAGCGATTAATTCCTCATTAAATTGAGCGTTAGTACATATTGTCTACAGGCTGAAACTCATTACTCACCCACCAGACTTAAAAAATTGAGATATGTTAAGAAGTGTGATGTTAGGGTAAGGTTTTTTCATGGCTGATCAGTTAATCCGCGCTACAGCAGCCGAGGGTGGAATCAGGGCTGTTGGGGTCATTACTACCCGTATTACCGAAGAAGCTAGACAGCGTCATCAGCTATCTTATGTGGCAACCGCAGCTCTCGGTCGCACTATGTCTGCGGGACTGTTACTTGTTTCTAGTATGAAGCGAGCAGAGTCTAGGGTCAATATTCGCATTAAAGGCAATGGACCTCTAGGTGGAATTCTGGTTGATGCTGGGTTAGACGGCACCGTCAGGGGTTATGTCGAAAACCCAGCAGTTGAATTGCCGCCGAATAAGCTAGGTAAACTTGATGTTGGCAAAGCTGTAGGACCTGATGGTTACCTTTACGTAGTTCGAGATGTTGGTTATGGTTATCCCTATTCCAGTACTGTGGAACTAATATCTGGGGAAATTGGCGATGACCTGACTAACTACCTAGCAACTTCTGAACAAACCCCCTCGGCGCTGATCGTTGGCGTGTTTGTGGGAGCAGAAGGGGTGACAGCATCGGGAGGGGTCTTGATTCAAGTACTACCGAAAGCCGCTAGAGACGAAACTCTAGTAGAACTTCTGGAATCTCGTATTGCTAAGCTTTCAGGATTTACTCCCCTGTTACAAGAGGGCAAGACTTTACCAGAAATTTTTCAACTGTTGCTGGGAGACATGGGATTGGTTATGCTCCCAGATATCCAGATGGTGCGTTTCTACTGTGGTTGCTCTTTCGACCGGGTTTTAGGAGCATTGAAAATGCTTGGGGAAGCAGAATTACAAGACATGATTGAAAAAGATGAGGGAGCAGAGGCAACCTGCCACTTCTGCGGAGAAATTTATCAAGCTACTAGTGATGAGCTAGCTAAGTTGATCGATGATTTGCAAGCAGAGACTGTTTAGATGATTGGGTGAAAATGATTGTACCCGCATGAAAAAGGTGTGGGGAGTGTGGGGAGTGTGGGAGGTGTGGGGAGATAGAGATACCAAGGATAACTTATGATTTTTGAACACTTAGGCTCTAGATCCCATGCCCTATTTCGTTCACCCCCCCCGATGTGGTGCGTTACGCTGCGCTCTAGCGAAGCATCCCGAAGGGTATACACACCCTAGACCAAATTAACCATATCAATTATCAATTATCCATTATCAATTATCAATTATCAATTATCAATTATCCATTGATAAGTTCCCATCAATTACGATGTAGTGTTGAAGCAATGACACCCCGCCAGTCTTTTCGGTTTGTCTGTCTTTTCCTCCTCTCATTCTGGATCTTCGCTATGAACCCGCCAAGCAACGCTCAATCGACCCTAACCTGGCAATCTCCCCCTGCTTCCATAAACCGCATCCTAGATGCACCGTCGCCTCCGGGAGTAACCATCTCCCCCAACCGGAAATGGTTTGTTACGGTAGAACGTTCACCGTTGCTTCCCATCGCTGAACTTGCTGAACCTGAACTAAAGTTAGCAGGAGTTCGCCTCAATCCTAAAACTAACGCTCCTGCGGATCCTTTCACCTTTAGCCACCTCACTTTTCGTGATTTAAGTGGAGGAGAAATCCAGGAAGCAGCCCTACCAAAGGATGCCCGTTTAGGGTTTTTTCGTTGGTCCCCAGACGGAGAGAGGCTAGCCTTTACCATTACCCAAGAGACTGGTTTAGAACTGTGGGTGTTGGATCTCCCTTCCGGCAATCTGCGCCGCCTCACGGATCCGATTCTTAATGCCACTTATGGTAATCCCTGTCGCTGGTTGCCAGGGGATGAAGGTTTATTGTGCAAAGTTATCCCAGGGGAGCGAGGGGCACCCCCAGACCTTCCCCTAGTTTCCTCTGGTCCTTCAATTGAAGAAAACCTAGGGCGTAAAGCTCCAGCTCGCACCTATACTAATTTGTTGGAAAATCCTTATGATGAAGCGCTGTTTGAGTATTACCTTACCTCAAACTTAGAGCATATTTCCTTAGAAGGCGATCGCTTTTTACTCCTTGCTAACCAGATTGTGGATGAAGCGGCTCCCTCTCCCGACGGCAACTTTATTCTCCTGGAAACCTTGCACCGTCCTTTTTCCTACCAAGTGCCGGTTTCCCGTTTTCCCAAAAAAATAGAAGTACTCGATCGCAGCGGTAAACAGGTTTACGAAGTGGCAGACTTGCCCCTAGCAGACGAAATTCCTATTACCTTTGGCTCAACCAGGGTTGGGCGTCGGCGGGTGAATTGGCGGAGCGATCGCGGCGCAACCTTATACTGGTTAGAAGCCCTTGATGGGGGTGATGCGGGAAGGGAGGCAGCGCAACGGGATGCTCTGTTGGAACTTCAAGCTCCTTTTAAAGGACAACCCGAAGAACTTTGGCGATCGCAATACCGCTTTGAAAGTGTACTGTGGGGAAGAGATGATCTGGCTCTGGTAGAAGAGTGGTGGTACGACAACCGCCTTGAGCGTATTTGGCAAATTGACCCAAAAAATCCTAGTAAGGAGCCTAAACTCCTGGTTGAGCGCAACTATCAAGACCAATACAGCAATCCTGGCACACCATTAACCACCCTGGGTAAGTACGGTAAGCGAGTTCTGCGTTTTACTCCCAACGGCGATTCTATCTACTTTGAGGGACGAGGAGCTTCTGAAGCAGGAGTCTATCCTTTCCTCGATCGTTTCTCCCTTACCACAGGACAAAAAGAGCGGCTGTGGCAGGCACAAGACCCCTACTACGAGGAAGTTGAGGAGGTTTTAGATGATGAAGCTGAGCAGTTAATCACCCGACGACAATCCCAACAGGCTCCCCCCAACTACTTCCTCACCAGTCGTCAAGGCAACCCACAATCTATTGCCCTTACCAACTACCAAGACCCTGCACCGGAGTTTACCAAGGTACGCAAGGAAATTATCCAGTACCAAAGAGCCGATAACATTCAACTCTCGGCAACATTATATCTCCCTCCTGACTACAATCCTGAGCAAGATGGCCCCCGACCAACAATGTTTTGGGTGTATCCCCAGGAATTTAAAGATGCAGCAACTGCCAGCCAAATTACCACAGCAAAAAATACCTTTAGTCGTCCTTCTCGCTTTTCACCTTTGTTTTTGTTGCTGCAAGGCTATGTAGTAGTCAGTAACCCCAAACTAACTATTATCGGGGAAGGCGATCGCGAACCTAACGATACCTACATTGAGCAGTTAATCTTAGGAGCAAAAGCAGCGGTTGACGAAGTGGTTAGTCGTGGCATTGCTGACCCCAAACGCCTTGTCATTGGTGGACATTCATACGGTGCATTTACCACAGCTAATTTACTCGCTCACAGTGATTTGTTTCAAGCAGGAATTGCCATGAGTGGAGCCTACAACCGCACCCTCACTCCCTTTGGTTTCCAAGGAGAACAGCGCAATTTTTGGGAAACAAAGGACACTTATATTAAAATGTCCCCCTTCACCCATGCTGATAAAATTAACGAGCCCCTACTATTAATTCACGGTGAGGACGATAGTAACTTAGGGACTTACCCAATCCAGAGCAAACGGCTTTACGAAGCAATCAAAGGTTTAGGGGGAACAGTGCGTTGGGTACAACTTCCCCACGAGAGTCACGGCTATCGTGGACGAGAGAGCGTCGGTCATGTTCTCTGGGAAATGATTCGTTGGTGCGATCGTTATGTCTAGGGCTTGAAGGCAGAAATCTCACCCCTTTTTATTTATGTGCTTATATATGAAAAGGGGATCATTGGCTGGCTCAATAGAACACTATCTGTATAAAAAAGATAGATAAAATCAAGCAATACTGAGGCAAAAGACTGTATGACTGACAGACCACAACCCATTAATGTCAGTGAAATTACGCGAGGGATGGAACTTGACCCTACTCAGTATGCAGTCTTTAGAGGTGGAGCCAGCTTTCAGCTTCGGCCTACAGAATATATAATGGACAAAGTAACAGGATTGGTCAAGCCAACTCATGGTGCTTCACTTGATATTGAGCCAAACAACGTTGAGAAATTTGGTGGTGCTTACCAAATTAAAAGTATTTCTCCTGAACTCAAGATAGTTCAGCGAGGTAGTCGTATCTCACACTTTGAAGTTGTTCCAAGGGAAGCAATGCAATTGAAAGACTTTCAAGCTGCACTGAATAAAATAGAACTCTATAACTAGTGTTTAAAATGGAGAATAAAAATGGCTAAGCTACTGTTTGAGTACAGCTTTGATGAGCGAGAGCAGGATGAAGCAAAAGCAAGAGGATACCTCAACCATGTTAAGGTTGAACTTAATAATGGTAACAGATACGCTATTGTTTTTTATGATTATCTACGATTAGGTCAAGATTTAGAAGAAGAGGTAAAACTAGGACATAAATTTGTTTCTGAACCTGGCATGATTATCCTTGAAGAGGTTACTTTGGATAATATGCAGGCTGCAATAAATCGCTTAGAGCAAGAACATTACTTTGATAGTCTACTTCAGGTTAAGGATTTAATACCATCGCTTAATTGAGTCTGATAGAAACCACCTTGTAGGATGATCTCGATAGTATGAACAAGTCTACTGGCAAGATGCCTGTTCCACGGCAGTTACAGTTGTGAGATCTGCAAATATAGCAACCGCCAAGGCGATTAGGACAAGGGGCTTAAGCCCCTTGTTAACTTACCTTACCTGAGAATGTCTTAACCGCCCTGGCGACTGCTATATGAAGCAGAAGTAGGAAATCTTGTTTGCGATCGCTGTATAAATCCCCAACTTCCCTCAAGAAGAAGTCGGGGATCTTGCTTTCTATGAATATAGCAACCGCCAGGAAGGTTAGGACAACGCCAAATGTTGAAACCTTTACCTATCAATCTTTTCCCTTGGAGCCTTCTGCCCTCTGCCTTCTGCCTTTTGCTATACTGAATCGGTACTCTAGACAACGAAAATGTCGCTGTTGGCGAGAGCAACTCCGCCGGAAAGTTGAGCAAACTGGACTTGTGCTAGAACTCCTGTACCATCAGGGTCAAAGAATAAAGCACCGGTAGTATCGTTATAAATAAAGCGATCGCTTGCCTTAGTCGCCGCTGAACCGATGGTAAACTCTTCTGCATCTAGCATACCTAGGGTAAGTCCGCCACCAAAACCACTGGCTGATACTTGAATTCTGTCTCCTTGGGTGGAGTTAAAGTCAGTAATGGTATCAATTCCTTGGTTGAAGGAGCTGAAGTTAAACTTATCTGCACCAGCACCGCCAGTCAGCAAGTCATCTCCTTTTGAACCATTTAAGCCATTACTGCCATCATCACCGATTAGTATATCATA
>JAAHHL010000339.1 GCA_010672185.1 Caldora sp. SIO3E6
TCTGTGCGATCAAGGATTTTGTTTAATTGTTGTTTGTTGTTTGTTGTTTGTTGTTTGTTGTTTGTTGTTTGTTGTTTGTCATTTGTCGTTTGGGAATGGGGAGGCGACACCATCTCAAGGTTTTTTCCTCATTTTCCAATAATTAAACCTATATAAGGAAATACTCCAAGGGTTAAGGAAAATTGTATTCTTCTTCCTCCGCTCCTCCGCTCCTCCGCTCCTCTGCTCCTCCGCTCCTCCGCTCCTCTGCTCCCTTGACAACGGCATTTTTGCCTTAACTTGTCACCAATGTTTCCCTATTCCCTGCGTCTAAAGCAACCAAGTATTCCTAGCAAAGTCAGTAGGCTTATCAGATTCTTTTTGAATTGGTCTTACTGGCTTGTGAGCGACTAAGCTCTGATTGGATCGTTTGTGAGTCTGTGGTTTGGTCTCTTTGTTACTTTGTTTCAGGCTATTAATTTCCTGAGTCAATTTTTCATTGCTTTCTGCTAGCTGAATAGCGGCTTTTTTGGCTTCCTCTAATTCGCTCTTAATTTGGTTCGTTTTCTGGATTTCTTTCTCCAGATCCTTTACAGATTTTGTCTTTTGTTGTAGATTTGCTTGCAACTCAGTAATCTCTTTTTGGAGAGAGGCTTCTTTTTGTTGTGACTCTTGGAGAGCTGTTTGCAAATTAGTTAAAGCTTCTGGCTGCTTTTGGGCTTTCTCTAGAGCCTCTTGAGTCTTCTGCAAACTGGCTTTTAACTCAGTCACTGTTGCTTGCAATTGAGCCTTAGTAAGATCTGAATTTGTTGTATCGGACTTGGTAGTACTCATAGGTAATTTTTCTGCTATGTCAGTATTCTGTTGATCATCAGTGGTTTTTTGAACTGTTTCCGCCGCTGGCTGTGGCGATTTTTCCACTTCTGCACGCAGCAAGTCTGTTCAATTTTTCTTAGCCATTAGCTTCTCCAATCACACTGTAATTCATCTGCTAGACGATAATAATCTGCTTGAGCTTCTCCCTTACTGTTTCAATAAGTGCATCTAAGTCCATCGGAGCAGGGAGTGTGGGTAAAATTAGATAATCGGCGACTGCAACTACTGCCTCCAAGGCTTCGGAGCGTAAAGCTGGAGGAGTATCCACCACTGCTAACTCGTAACCTTCTATTTTGTGTAAACTACTCAAGAGAGTGGGTTCTGTCTCTTGAGCAAGGTCAAATCCCATATTTGTACCACCCCGCTCAACCCACCAGGTTGCAGAACCCTGAGGATCAGCATCAACGAGAAGAACTCTTTTTTTATCCGCAAGAGCAGCAGACAGATTTACTGAGGTAGTGGTTTTCCCAAAACCTCCTTTACCATTAATGATCGCGATTATGCTGGGCACGGTTCATCCCTTAGATTAAGGGGAGATTAACATTGAAAGCTAAAACGAGATTATCGTCCGGCACTATAAGTTAAGTTTACTGCGAAGAGGGCGTTTATAGTATTTTTCAGTAATTTATCTCTATTGGCTAGAATGCCAGTCTATGGTCGCAAATGCAAGCACTTCCTTATGTTGACTGGGACTTCGACAGAAGTCTGTGACTACCTCAAGAGAGTCTGGCACGTTTAAAGTGCGGAATGTATTATAAATGATTGATATTATTACAAGGGTGTAATATACTTAAATGGTCTGGGATGTAGAATATACTGACGAATTTCAAGAATGGTGGAATTCACTTACTGAACAACAGCAAGACGATATAACGTCTGTTGTCCAACTTTTGATGGAAGAAGGGGCAAAATTACCATTCCCGTATTCTTCAGGTATTAAAGGTTCAAAACATACTCACCTGCGTGAGCTTCGCATACAAAGTGGTGGAAATCCGATAAGGGTGTTCTATGCCTTTGACCCAAGACGAACAGCAATTTTGCTGATTGGTGGTGATAAGACTGGAGATAACCAATTTTATCAGACATACGTTCCTTTAGCTGACAAGCTTTATGAGGAATATCTTGAAGAATTAAAAAAGGAAGGCTTGTTATGAGTGGACATCGCAAATTTTCTGAGCTTACCAAAGATTTTGTACCGCAACGCCAAGCAAAAATTGCTGAAAAAGTGGCAAATCTGAAAAAAGAAATGGCGCTTAATGAATTGCGACAGGCATTGGAATTATCTCAAGAGGAGCTTGCTCAAAGGCTGAATATTAAACAGCCTGCTGTATCGCGACTGGAAAATCGTGATGATATGTACGTTAGTCACTTGCGGGAAGTGATAGAGGCAATGGGTGGAAAATTAGATCTTACAGCTCATTTTTCTGGTGTTGAAGTCAAAATTGAACTGCGACGACAACCGTAAGAATAGGAGGATTTATTATGCTAACCACGACAGTAACTATCGTAGTGCCGTGACCCACCTAAAACTGTGCAATAGAAAATCCACAGCTTTTGTTGGAAATTCAGGGGTTTGAACCATTTTCCTAATGAACCATTTTAGGTGGGTCACGGCAGTAGGGTGTGTTAGCGCAGCGTAACGCACCACATTGCGGATACAATCATTCTTTTGTTCCGTCAATGCTACGCCCTTCCGGGATTTATTAAGAAGGTTCAGTAAATCTTTGCGTAACTTCTCTGTTATCAGCAGATATATAAGATAAGAATATTTAAACTGTTTCCTAGAGTTACCTTGAATCTTGAAACTTTTCCCTTATTAAAATTAAAATGCGCCGCTATCTCCAATACCTAGATCTTTTGCGTAAACTCCGGAATGGCCTTTGCGTACAGCGTTCTCTAAGAGAAGCATTGGCGGACAAAAATCTTGATTTTATGGGTAACATGCCAGCGCCAATGCTTCTCCCCTACAGGCTATCAACTTTTGCAAGAGGTTTTCTCATTCTGGTTGCTGCTACCCCATTATCTGTAGTGACTTCTCCTCTTTTGTCTATTGCTTCTGAGCAGTCACCTGTCAGAGTGGAGGCACAAACAACTCCAAGTATGTCAAATGAGATCTTAGCAAGCAACTCAGTATCAATTAGTAGTTTAGCTAAGTGGGATTTTCCGCTTCAACCTAACCCACAGCTTACTTTGGTAGCTCAGGCGCAGACTAATCAAAATAGAGCAGATGAGGCGTTGCAGCTATATCAAAAGGGAAGTGAGCTACTCAATAGAGGACAGTTTAGAGAAGCATTGGCAACTTTTGAGGAAGTATTAGTAATTGTTAGAGAAATTGGCGATCGCAAAAGAGAATGGTTAGCTCTTAATCAAATTGGGCGAGCTTACGATAACTTAGGTCAATATCAACAAGCATTGGATTATTACCAACAAGCTTTGGCTATTGCGCAAGAAATCGGTGATCGCGCTGGTGAAGGGACTACTCTCAACAATTTTGGTGTAGTTTACGGTAACTTAGGTCAATATCAACAAGCATTAAATTATCACCAGCAATCTTTGGTCATCAGGCAAGAAATAGGCGATCGCTCAGGAGAAGGGACTACTCTCAATAATCTTGGGTTTGTTTACGATAACTTAGGTCAATATCAACAAGCATTGGATTACTACCAAAGAGCTTTGGTTATCAGGCAAGCAATAGGTGATCGTCCAGGTGAAGGTACAACTCTCAACAATCTGGGCGTAGTCTACCATAACCTAGGTCAATATCAACAAGCATTGGATTACTACCAACAAGCTTTAGCTATCCATCAGGAAATTGGCAATCGTGCAGATGAAGGTACAACTCTCAATAATCTTGGGTTTGTTTACGATAACCTAGGTCAATATCAACAAGCATTGGATTACAACCAAAGGGCTTTGGCTATCAGGCAAGAAATCGGTGATCGCCCAGGTGAAGGTACAACTCTCAACCATCTTGGGTTTGTTTACGATAACCTGGGTGAATATCAACAAGCATTAGATTATTACCAAAGAGCTTTGGCTATCAGGCAAGAAATCGGTGATCGCCCAGGTGAAGGTACAACTCTCAACAATTTTGGCATAGTTTACGGTAACTTAGGTCAATATCAACAGGCACTGGATTACTACCAAAGAGCTTTGGCTATCAGGCAAGAAATAGGCGATCGTGCAGGTGAAGGTACAACTCTCAATAATCTTGGGTTTGTTTACGATAAACTAGGTCAATATCAACAGGCACTGGATTACTACCAAAGAGCTTTGGTTATCAGGCAAGCAATAGGCAATCGTGCAGGTGAAGGTACAACTCTCAATAATCTTGGGCTTGTTTACGATAACCTAGGTCAATATCAACAAGCATTGGATTACTACCAACAGGCTTTGGCTATTAGGCAGGAAATCGGTGATCGTGCAGGTGAAGGTATAACTTTCAATAATCTTGGGGCAATTTACGATAACCTAGGTCAATATCAACAGACATTGGACTACTACCAACAGGCTTTGGTTATAGCGCAGGAAATAGGCGATCGCTCAAGTCAAGGGAATACCCTCAATAATCTTGGGACAGTTTACCAAAATCTAGGAGAGTATCAAAAGGCATTGGATTACTACCAGCAATCTTTGGCTATTAAGCAAGAAATAGGCGATCGCGAAGGAGAAGGAAATACTCTCAGTAACATTGGTTTACTCCTAAAAACTCAGAATCAGCCAGAGCTAGCTATTATTTTCTACAAACAATCCGTTAATGTTAGAGAGGAAATTCGAGACAATATCAAAACACTACCCACTGAACTACAACAGTCCTATACTGAAACTGTTGACCACACCTACCGTAATTTAGCTGACTTACTCCTCAAGCAAAATCGGGTACTCGAAGCACAACAAGTACTCGATTTACTCAAAGTCCAGGAATTAGAAGATTACCTGCGAGGAGTGCGGGGTGAAGTTGATGAGAAAGTGGAAAATCTGCCTCCAGAACAAGAAATTCTCGATAAATACACCGAACTCCAAAACCAAGCTATTGCCATTGGTAAAGAACTTGCCCAACTACGCCAAATTCCTCCAGCTCAATTAACCCCTAACCAAAAACAGCGTCTTGCTGAACTTGATGCTAAGCAACGGCAAATTGTTCGCCTGTTTACCGAATTTCAGCAACGTCCTGATATTGTGGCTCTAGTCAAGCAACTTAGCGCAACTGCCAAAGAGCAGAATCTCCAACTCGGAAACCTTAGAAAACTTTCCGGCAATCTCCAGCAATTACAACAAAATGCTGTCCTCCTCTACCCTCTTATTCTAGAAGACCGTTTGGAACTAGTCCTCGCCACTCCTAACTCCCCTCCCATTAATCGCACCGTACCAGTCAAACGGGAGGAACTCAACCGGACAATAGTCCAATTCCGTCAAGCCTTGGAACAACCCACCTCTGATGCCATCACTCCAGCACGTCAACTTTACGACTGGCTAATTAAACCTTTAGAAAATGACCTTACTACTGCTGAAGCTCAAACCATTATTTATGCACCGGATGGTCAACTGCGCTACATTCCCTTAGCAGCACTCCATGACGGTGAGCAATGGTTGATCGAACGATTCCGTGTTAATAATATCACCGCTGCCAGCATCGATGACCTCAACACCCAACCCCAATCAGAACTAAGTCTATTAGCTGCTGCTTTTGCTCAAGGTAATCATAATATCCAAGCTGGTAAACAACAGTTCTCCTTCTCTGGTTTACCCTTTGCGGGAAGAGAAGTAGAAAATCTGGCAACCACTATTCCCAGCACCACCAAACTTGTAGATAACGACTTCAGCAAAGCAGCTACTCTTCCCCAGATGGATAGCCACTCAGTCGTTCACTTTGCCACCCACGCCGCTTTTGTGCCTGGGAGTCCGGATGATTCCTTTATTCTGTTCGGTAACGGGGATTATGTCACCTTAGGAGAAGTCAGAGAAGAATGGTTCCTTACCAATGTAGACCTAATTGTTCTGAGTGCTTGTGAAACCGGAGTCGGAGGTATGGGTAACGGGGAGGAAATTCTTGGTTTCGGCTACCTAATGCAAAATGCTGGAGCAAAAGCAGCGATCGCGTCTTTATGGTCTGTTTCTGACGGTGGTACTCAAGCACTGATGAATAGCTTCTATGAACTACTCACAACTGAGAAGTTTACCAAAGCCGAAGCTCTGCGACAAGCCCAAATTGCCCTAATTACTGGGGATTACTCTGCGGTGGGAGAAAATCGAGGCAGTCTGATTGTGGAATATGTTGGCAGTGAACTACCCCCAGACGTAAGCAAGAACCTGAACCATCCCTACTATTGGGCTCCATTTATTTTAATTGGCAATGGGTTGTAAGATCTAATCTGGATAATTGCCTATACAAAAAGATTTTAGGTTGTTGCGCAAAAAACTTACAAGTAAGACAGCGAAAAGGTTTTAAGCCAAGCTCTACTTTAAAGACTTGGAAAAGTAAGTCGCCATTTACCTAATAGCTGAATTATAGTCGGAAAGAGCAAGTGCATTGGCGTTTGCCCATCTTTGGTTATATAAATCCAGTAATCATGCCAATAATTTGCGACTAAGGTATTGAACGAGTAAATTTGCTTATGGGAGAAAATTACCCAAAAAACAGGGAAGTCAACTTCCACTGCCATAGAGGTAATGGGGTTGAAAAAGTGGGCGGAGGAAAAATGAACTCATCTTTTATAGAGTCTGAAATATTAGATAAAGCCCCAAATGATGGTGGAGTATGGAAATTTCTTAAACAACTCTCTCCTAAATTCCACTCTAAGGATATTAAGCCATTTTGCCTAGGATTAGCCAAACTGGCAGATGAAGTCGGTCATAAATATCGTTCATATAATGGTTACGGAACTAGCTTTTCTCTGCTAAGAGATTTGCTGTGTCGTTTTTTTTGTCCTAATCTGCCTATTAGAATGACACTACTAATTGTGCCCACGGGAGGATGGGTCAAACGAATTAGGTCGATGATTGGAGGCACTCACTGGCTTGATTTTCTTTTAGCTGCAGCTGTGTTGATTAAACAACATGGAGGAGAGCGCTACTCAATAGTCTACAACTATTTTGCCATTTGGCATTAACTGCTAGATATCATCTTTTAACTAACAGTTAATTTTCATCTTTCTCAGGGTAGGGATGAGTTGACAAGGTGTAGGGTGTAGGGTGGTGAATGAAATTTTGGGTGGGATTTCTTGAGCTTTGTGTCCAAAAATTATAAGTTCTCTCTTCTCCCTCAGCTCCCTCAGCTCCCTCAGCTCCCTCAGCTCCCTCAGCTCCCTCAGCTTTCTCATCA
>JAAHHL010000034.1 GCA_010672185.1 Caldora sp. SIO3E6
GTTCTACCATGCTGCGATTCCTCAAGGAAGGTCTGTTTTGAAGCGAACTACAGAAGGTGGTATGACTGGTGCTGCATCTACAGGCGCACAACTTCTCCATTATTAATTAATATAGCAAAAAATAAGAGCGATCGCAACTCAAGACAAATAACAAACAACAAACAACTAACAACAAATTTAGCTGTGTCACACCACTATATCGGAATAATCTGGATTTCCTCGGAAAGCACTAATAAGTACACCAGAGTCTAGGTAGGGCTGTAGGGCTTGTTTCTGACTTCCTTTTGTTTCTGACTTCTTTTTGGACTGAAGTCCTACTACAAACAACAAATTTATAACTCTATTACTGCTGATATTAACTTCCAACATGGGGCTTCACCTTCCCAATCAGGACGAGGTTTATAAGGCATACTGAGGCTCATAGTTACCAAACAGTTATTTTTGGGTTGATACCCAAAATCCAGTTTGTCAATCAAAACTGGATCAGTAATCTTGGCATAGGTCAAACCAGGACTATTAGCAGATTGAATAATACCTCGCCATCCAGTAGAATTTCCTTTCTCTACAGAAAAATTCACAACATGAACTAACTGTAGAGTGCGACGCTTCGGAAACGGAAGACTGGTTAAATAAGAAGGATTAACGTATTTACCACGATTATGAAGTATCTCTGAGAAGTTTCCACAATACTTGAATACAGCATTAGGCTCTACTCTACCTACACATTGCCAATCACCAGCTAAAACCGATAGGTTCTCGCATTCAAAACCAAAATCTTGACCAATACTAGAAAGGGGAATTGCTAGGATATCTAGTAATTGTGGTTCTCTACCGGCAACCAGTCGAATCTTTTTGGGAATTCGACCATCTTCAGGATATAGAGCATCGCAAACAGGACGAATCCATTTACTTGTATCGAGATCAATGCCAGCAATGCAGCGCTCATGATGTTTCCATGAATTAGACAGACAAATAATTTTCTTTATAGATGACATATCCTGACATTTCCCCACTTGTCGTTGAGATACTCGGCAACTAACCGGCGGTGACATTGATGAGGTTTGGCTTCACTACAAAGCAAACAAGCACCATCAATTAACTCCGGAGACACTTTTTGTTCAATTTGACGATTAGCTATCAACTGCAAAAACTTTTGTTCGTAGGTGTCCCAATCTCCTTTCTTTTTCTTATACTCATCTACAATGTCTTTGGTTGGCGCTAAATCTAAAATATGAACGTAATTTATCTTGCCAATGGTCTTTAGAAAATACTCTAAATCTGCCTTTTTGGTAAATCCTGCTAGCTGAGAGACATTATTGAGACGGGTATCTATCACTGTCTTGACATCTGCTTGTTGCAGTGTATTAAAGAATTTTTGAGCACTTTTTTGAGTAAACCCGATTGTGAACAGATTAATTTGCTGGCTCATCATCATGGTTCCTTTTTTCTACGTAGGCAATCTCATCCCCTTGAAGTTGATAGGCTTGTTTTAAAGATTCCTCTCTTGTTAGTGGTTGAGCTAATTCATTATCAAACAGGGAGAGTTGAATGGGTTGTTCCTTAATCATCAAGCCATGCTTACTCAGCATTCTAGTTTCCAGCTCATGGTGAGACTCTAACATACCATCCTTTAAAATATGGTTAATCTGCAAATTAGAGTCTCGTAAGTGTTGACAAACTAAAATTGCTCTGTGACAGGTTAAAGGGTCTTTTTCAGCACACATTAAAGAAATTCTTTGTTTCTCTAATCCCTTTAACAGCCTTTGAATTCCCTCTTGGAATAACTCTGTTGCCGCAATCTTCTCGTAAACAGCTTTTCCATTGACATAACAGTCTTGGTTGTTGGGTCTTGCACCTAGCTCTTGTCCTAAGAATACATAGTTAATTTTCGCCTTTGATAGAGCTGCTTTCAACTCTTGGCGCTTGAAGTGGGGTAAAAAACGGCTGTAGGGATGCGATCGCACATCAGCAAGAGCAGTTACACCATGTTGCTGTAATAAAGAGATAAAGTCTTCTATTGTATGGTTAGAGTGACCAATAGTGAACAATTCCATTAATACTTGCTCCTCATAAGGTTGGTCTAGGGAATTGCATCCTACCTATATTTATCATATTATATCTAACAAAGTTTGATAAATTTTATTATATACTGAAGTAATGATTTTTCTTGATTTAAAGATATTGAAAATATTAGTGTCTTGATGTAGATTGTTGGTCACTGTTCATAACTTAACTTCTTCACCAAATTGAGTATTATCATATTCTGCTGTACTATACGTTACTTCTAGTATTTTTTTCAAGTCTAGAGCTGCTAATTGAGAAGTGTCTTCACTGATATCAGCTCTTTCCTTTTGACTTAATTCACCAAAATAAAGTGTGTCTTTTAATTTAAATGTATAGTATGTGTTGCCATCAATACTGGTTCTTTGACCAACTTCTACATAGCCCAAATCTGTCAATAAATTTATGGCATCATCTATGTCATCTGAATATAGTCCGTAGTAATAACTTTTATAAGTTGCTGTACTAAAATGTTTATTTCCTTTTCTGGCTTGTATGACATCTAGCAAATAAATTATTTTTACAAGCTTGGTTTTTGAATAAGCAAAACCTCCCATCATACGTAATACAAGGGCAATAATTTCAGCTATTTTTTTGATATTTGGCTGGTTACTCATTTTCACTATCTCCTTTAAAAAAGGCAATGTAATTTTTTATTTGACTCTTTTTCGGCAGGTATCTACTTGAGCAGATTTCCCTTTAATCCTATCGTATTTGGATAAAACATATCAATCAAACCTACAGAGTTTGGCAAACCAATCTGTTCTGGTGCGTCTGATGGGCTTGAATTTTGCTACAATTAGAGTTACACGAACCTTACTCGGTAATTGCCAAATGACATTACCCACAATTACTGAAGAGACAATTTCCCTAGCGGCGGGGGATGAACTTATTCTGCGGTTGAGAAATTGGCAGGATTATGAAGCATTTCTAGCTCGTCGAAAGGATCAAGCTGGACTGAGAGTTCGCTACGACAGCAAAACCCAAACTATTAGAATTATGTCACCATTGCCCAAACACGGCAATCAAGCTGACCTCTTAGCGGATTTAGTGAAAGTTCTACTGCGGTATCAAGGAAAAGACTGGCAAGCTTTTACTCCAATCACTCTCAAACGAATTAATCAACAGGGAGTAGAACCAGATTATTGCTTTTACATAGACAATCGCGAACGCATTTTAGGAAAGGAACGGATCGATTTAGAAACTGATCCGCCTCCAGATTTAGCGATTGAAGTTGACTTAACTTGTGTTAGTAAACCGGAAGATTATCAAGCGATCGCGCCTTCAGAACTCTGGATTTATCGTCAGTCTCGATTGTTAATCTATCAGTTTGAGTTACAACAGTTTCGAGAATCTCAAACCAGTCGCTGGTTTCCCAATTACGATCTGAAAACCTTAATCCCTAAATACTGCGCTCGCGGTTGGCAAATTGGTTCTAGTGTAGCACTACGAGAATTTGAAGCTGCGCTCCGCCTCCAATGCTGATACTGCATGGATTGTTTACGATATGTTAAGATATGGCGTATTTATATAAGCCAAATCAGTATTTCAGATACCATTACTATCAATGAATAGCTCCTTTCTTTCTCACCTCCATAGTCCTCAGCGCCCGGTTATTGTCTTCGATGGGGCAATGGGAACTTCCCTACAAACCCAAAACCTCACCGCAGATGACTTTGGTGGGCCAGAATACGAAGGATGTAATGAGTATCTGGTACACACGAAACCAGAGGCAGTGGCAAAGGTGCATCGAGAATTCCTGGAAGCGGGAGCCGATGTCATTGAAACTGATACTTTTGGTAGTAGCTCTACCGTTCTAGCGGAATATAACTTAGCAGACCAAGCCTACTATTTAACCAAGAAGGCGGCGGAATTAGCCAAACAGGTAGCAGTAGAATACTCGACCCCAGAGAAACCTAGATTTGTTGCTGGTTCTATTGGTCCAACTACGAAGTTACCAACCCTGGGACATATTGATTTCGACACGATGGCAGCATCTTTTGCCGAACAAGCAGAAGGTTTGTATGACGGGGGGGTTGATTTATTAATTGTAGAAACTTGCCAGGATGTGTTGCAAATTAAGGCAGCACTCAATGGTATTGAAGAAGTATTCCAGCGGAAAGGGGAACGTCTGCCGCTGATGGTTTCTATCACTATGGAAGTGATGGGTACAATGTTGGTGGGTTCGGAAATCGGTGCGGCACTAACGATTTTGGAACGCTACCCCATTGATATTATGGGTCTCAATTGTGCCACAGGGCCAGACCGGATGCAGGAGCATATCAAATATCTGTCGGAGTATTCGCCCTTTGTGGTTTCTTGTATCCCGAATGCCGGACTACCGGAAAATATTGGCGGACATGCTCACTACAAGCTCACTCCGATGGAACTGCGGATGGCGCTGATGCATTTTATTGAAGATTTGGGGGTGCAGGTAATTGGTGGTTGTTGCGGTACTCGCCCGGATCATATTCAACAGTTAGCAGAAATTGCCAAAACTCTCAAGCCGAAGGAGCGCCATCCTAAGTATGAACCCTCCGCTGCTTCTATTTACAGTACCCAACCCTACGAACAAGATAACTCTTTCCTAATTGTCGGTGAGCGGCTTAATGCTAGTGGTTCTAAAAAATGCCGCAATCTGCTCAATAAGGAAGATTGGGATGGCTTGGTTTCCTTGGCAAAATCCCAAGTTAAGGAAGGCGCCCATGTTTTAGATGTGAATGTGGATTATGTGGGGCGTGACGGTGTACGGGATATGAACGAATTGGCATCCCGTTTGGTAACTAATGTTACTTTACCCCTGATGCTAGACTCCACGGAATGGGAAAAGATGGAGGCGGGTTTAAAAGTGGTTGGGGGCAAGTGCCTGCTCAATTCCACCAACTATGAAGATGGAGAACCTCGCTTCCTTAAAGTGCTGGAGTTGGCGAAAAAGTATGGTGCTGGAGTCGTAATTGGTACCATTGATGAAGATGGTATGGCGAGAACCGCAGATAAGAAATTTGAGATCGCGAAACGTGCCTATAACCAAGCAGTAGAATATGGTATTCCCCCCCACGAGATCTTTTTTGATACCCTGGCTCTCCCCATTTCTACAGGTATTGAAGAAGATAGAGCCAATGGTAAGGCAACAATTGAATCAATTCGCCGTATCCGAGAAGAGTTACCAGGCTGTCATATTATTCTAGGGGTTTCTAATATCTCCTTCGGACTCAATCCCGCAGCCAGGATGGTACTCAACTCCATGTTCCTCCACGAAGCGATGCAGGTAGGGATGGATTCCGCTATTGTTAGTGCAAGCAAGATTCTGCCCTTAGCTAAGATTGAGCCAGAGCATCAGGAACTCTGTCGAAAACTGATTTATGACCAGCGACAATTTGAGGGAGATCTCTGTACCTTTGACCCCCTAGGTGAGCTTACCACTGTATTTGCAGGCAAAACCACCAAACGCGATCGCTCTGAGGATGAAAATCTACCGGTGGAAGAACGCCTTAAGCGCCATATTATTGATGGGGAAAGGATTGGTTTAGAGGAGCAACTAGAAAAAGCTCTGCAAAATTATCCCCCCCTCGATATTATCAATGTCTTCCTCTTAGATGGTATGAAAGTAGTTGGGGAACTATTTGGCTCTGGGCAAATGCAACTACCTTTTGTGCTGCAATCAGCTCAAACGATGAAAGCCGCTGTAGCTTATCTCGAACCCTTTATGGAGCAAGATGGGGCTAGTAATAGTGCCAAGGGAACGGTGGTAATCGCTACGGTGAAAGGAGATGTTCACGATATTGGCAAAAACTTGGTAGATATCATCCTTTCTAATAATGGTTACAAAGTGGTCAACTTGGGCATCAAGCAGCCAGTGGAGAATATTATTGATGCCTATGAAGAACACCAGGCTGATTGCATAGCCATGAGTGGGTTACTGGTGAAGTCTACTGCCTTTATGAAGGATAATCTAGAGACTTTCAACCAGCGCAATATAACCGTACCAGTGATTTTAGGCGGTGCGGCACTAACCCCCAAATTTGTCCACGGAGATTGCCAAAATACTTACAATGGTCAGGTAGTTTACGGCAAGGATGCTTTCTCTGACCTCCATTTTATGGATAAATTGATGCCTGCTAAAGCTGCGGATGATTGGGATGATTCGCAGGGATTTTTGTCTGAAAATGGCAATGGACACAAATCAACTCCGCAGGAAGCAGGAGATACGGAATCGAAGGAAAAAGTATCGGCATCACCCAAGGAAGACAAACCCAAGGTAGTAGATACTCGCCGTTCCGAAGCGGTAACTTTAGATCTAGAACGTCCCACCCCTCCCTTCTGGGGAACCAAGATACTGCAACCAGAGGATATCCCCCTCGAAGAGTTATTCTGGTATCTGGATTTGCAAGCTACGATTGCAGGACAATGGCAGTTCCGTAAGCCGAAGGATCAACCACGGGAAGAATACGATCAGTTTTTAGCTGATAAAGTTTACCCAATTCTGGAGGAATGGAAGCAACGGATTGTTGCAGAGAAGTTGTTGCAGCCTCAGGTAATTTACGGCTATTTCCCCTGTCAGGCGGAAGGTAATTCCTTGTATCTCTATGATCCAGCGGCTTACCCTGAAACCAAGCCTGTCAACAGTTTCGAGTTTCCCCGGCAAAAATCGGGACGTCGTCTGTGCATTGCCGACTTCTATGCTACCAAGGAGTCAGGGATTATTGATGTCTTCCCGATGCAAGCGGTAACCGTAGGAGAAGTTGCCACAGAATATGCCAAACAGCTCTTTGATTCTGACCAATACACCAACTATCTTTACTATCACGGCTTAGCAGTGCAGATGGCAGAAGCTTTAGCAGAATGGACTCATGCCAGGATTCGTCGGGAGTTAGGTTTTGCCAGTGAGGAACCGGATAATATTCGGGATGTCCTAGCACAGCGGTATCAAGGTTCACGGTATAGCTTCGGTTATCCCGCTTGTCCCGATATGCAAGACCAGTATAAACAATTGGAGTTATTAGGATGCGATCGCATCAATCTCCACATGGATGAGAGTGAGCAACTCTATCCCGAACAGTCTACCACCGCGATCGTCACTTATCACCCAGTAGCTAGGTACTTCAGTGCTTAGTATACAGCTTTTTGAGAACCCCGACTTCACAGAAGAAGTCGGGGTTCTGGGTATCGTAGTGGTTCTAGAACACTGATTCAGTAATAAAAGTTGACGAATTGGAGTAAGAGTGGACGGATTTGTTGACTCCTGTGGAACAACAAGTCTTATGATGAAACAGATGTTTATTTGTTCTTTGCTAGTTGAATCGTCCTGTTTACCTTCTGAGAGTTCAAGATTGGCAGGTGGTCAATGCCATACTGACAGAGGTGACTCAGAAACACTTAAACGATGCCAAAATCCTTTGGGAACCACAACTTCAAGGGACTCAAGCAGAGGATGAATACTGGGATTGGGTTGTCAAGAGCCGTCGAGCCAAGCTGTTACCTGGGGATGAACTTTATGCGATTGAGTGTGATGGCGTTACTCAAGGCTTAATTATCATCGATATTTTGAAAAAACGCTGTCAGATTGAATCTCAACTCAGAAGTCGATTAGTTTACATTAGAGCGTTGGCAACTGCTCCTTGGAATAGACCTGTGATTACAAATCCTCCTACTTACAAAGGGGTTGGTGGTAACCTCATCGACTTTGCAATCGCTCGAAGTTATGAATTAGGCTACCAAGGCAAGATAGGCTTACATGCTCTGCCAGGTGCGTTAGGATTCTATAGAAAGCTGAGAGTGGGACTGCTTGATTGCGGTTGCGATCCTGAAGATCCTGATAATCTCAACTATTTTGAAACTCTACAGCGAGAGCCATGAGTAAATCTTCCCCCACTTCTAATCCTGAAGCTGCTGCTTTGCCAAAAGAACAACCAGCCACACAATCCTACAAGATGACAGATAGTAAGACCCGTCACCAACGGTTGATGGAATTAGTTGAGGCAGAAGATGCTTCTAATGGCGAAGTTGGTTGTGGTGGGGATTGGGGAGAGCAACTTCCCACCTATTTAAGAACCTGTGACATCAATATATCCGATGAAAAGCTGAGAATTCTGTTGAGAGAACATCTAGGTAATCTGTTAATGGAGCGGGACTTTGACTCGATTATGACTCAGGTCAGCCGTTTTATCGAGTCGGTAGCTGTACAAGCTCACATTCAACCAGAGCCTCCCCAATCATCAGTCATACAAACAGAACAAATTACTGAACACATTCCCACAGCAGAACTCAAACAGTCTTTTCAATCTGAGTTGGGGGAGTTTTGCCATGATGTGGATATCGAGCAAATCGTCCAGTTTACCCATCAAGTCATTCACCAGGCAGTGCTTCACCCTCGATATACTTGGTCTAAACCCATCTGGGTGCTCAGAGGTGAGGAGAAAATCTATATTGCTCAAGCTAATGGACTAAAAGAAGCGATCGCTAAAGTCAGAAAGCAAAACCCTGAAGAAACTGGCGAACTGAGAGTTGTGAAAGTTGGAGGACTTTTAGCACCCGAACAGGTAATTTCCTTGGAATCAACAGAGATATGAGTTAAAGTATCTAAGTGTTACAAGTGGCTACTCTAGCAGCTTAGGCTTTGTCCAGTCAGTAATTTATGGAATAAAAATAACATGACAATATCAATTATTGGACAAGCGAAAGACTACCGAACAAATACAAATGTTTTGTATGCTCAGATACCTATAGACGACTACCTATCTTTAGTTGGTGAAAAGTTTTCTGAATTTGAAATACAAAGGGGTCGTGAGAAGCATAAAGCTTATGCCCGCATGAAGGATGATCTTAAAAAAGGGGCATTACTCCCAGCTATTACCTTAGCTGTAAAGTTAGATAAAGTAAACGAACTATTACCATTATTAGAGAATAAAAACCCTGACTACAAAGCTCTTGCGCAAGAACTTAGCCAACCAGGACTGGTAAATATATTAGATGGGCTACAACGAACCTATATTCTAAAAGAGATTGTAGAAGATGAAGATGGTTTATCTTCTAATTTTTCTCAAGGTGTTCTTGTAGAGTTTTGGTTTGAAACTGATATTCGTAATCTAATTTATAGAATTATTGTCTTAAATGCTGGACAAAAACCAATGTCAATGAAGCATCAAATAGATTTACTTTTTATGACATTCAAAGATATTATCGAGCGCGATCTAGATATTAAAATATATACAAACAAACAAACAAAACAACGAGCACAACCACGTAATTATGCTCTTGATCGAATCGCAGCGGCATATCAATGTTTTATTACCAGAAGCCCAGAAGTAGAAAAACAAAATATTATTGCACAAAGACTCCTTGAGGACAAGGTTTTGAATTCTAAGAAGGAAGAACTTGGTGAAAAGTTTGATCAATTCCAAAAATATTTAAAAATTTATGCAAACTTAGATCAGGAAATATGTCGTATATATAAGAAAAACAGTCAAATAGAGCTTCCTAATGGTATGACGTGGTTTGGAAGTGAAAATGTAATAAAATCTTTCTTTGCAGCTATCGCTTCCAGTAATTCGTCAGAGCGAGTTGATAAAGCTCTCAATGTTCTTGTTGGTAAACTCAAGGATAGCATGGAAGAATATGATCCTCTTGACCTGAAAACATTACAACAAATTCAAAAGGGGTTTAATCCGGTAAAATTAAATATTGGTTTGGCCACCAGAAAACTTCTTGCTAATGGATTTAAAGAATATTTCCGTGATGAAGGAGAAACCAGTTTTGCCGATTGCTGGAGTAGGGCAGCGGATTAATTAATTATGAAATATGATGAGTTAAGAGAATTAGCAGATGAAAGAAATATTGGTTTTCGCTATGATATCTGTCAGTACATAAAGGGTATACTGTTAAATAAATATGAAACTATTATTATTAAAATAGCCGCTTATTGGATTTATCGAGTCAGAAGTTGCATAGCCCATAATCGTATAGGTGAATATATTATGCTTCCTGAAGATGAAGAATTTATCGTTGAATTTGCTGAACCATTACTTAGAGAGGTGCTTTATCAAGTTTTCACTTAACTAATTAGGGTGTGGGGTATCCATAGTTTAGTTTGGAATGTAGGTTTTAGGGAAAAGTGAACAGTCAACAATCTTTCTGCTTCCCATTCCCTTTTCCCCAAAGCAATAACCTTACTCAATACTTACTGATACGCTTCCATCCCGACACAAGAACAGACAAAGTTCCTGTCACCAAAAGCATTATCAATCCTTCCTACAGGGGGCCAGAATTTGTGTTCGCGGCTCCAAGGAGCCGGATAGGCGGCTGCTTCCCGGGAATAGGGATGATCCCATTCCATTGCCATTAAGGCTTCGGCGCTATGAGGAGCATTTTTCAGGAGATTATTGTGGGAGTCTACTTCTCCTTGTTCAATTGCTTTAATCTCTTGACGAATGGCAATCATCGCTTCGCAGAAACGATCTAGTTCCTCCTTGGATTCACTTTCAGTAGGTTCCACCATCACTGTACCAGCTACCGGCCAAGATACGGTGGGAGCATGGAAGCCATAATCCATCAGGCGCTTGGCAATATCCTCCACTTCAATACCAGCAGATTTTTTGAGCGATCGCAAATCTAAAATACATTCATGGGCGACTAAATCATTCTTCCCTTTATACAAAATTGGGTAGTAAGGTGCTAATCGTTCTGCGATGTAGTTAGCATTGAGAATCGCTACTTTGGTGGCTTCGGTTAAACCGGCTTCCCCCATCATGGCAATATACATCCAGGAGATAGTGACGATACTAGCACTACCCCAAGGAGCAGCAGAGACAAAGCCAATAGATTGGTTGTCGGTTTGGCTGTTAACTAAGGAGACTTCTGGGAGGAAGGGAGCCAGATGTTGAGCTACGCCAATTGGTCCAACACCGGGACCACCGCCACCGTGGGGGATACAGAAGGTTTTGTGGAGGTTCAGGTGACAGACATCTGCTCCGTAATCTCCGGGACGGCATAATCCTACTTGAGCGTTCATATTAGCCCCATCTAAGTAGACTTGTCCACCGTTGGTATGAACTACCTCGCAAATTTCTTTAATCTGCTCTTCAAATACTCCGTGGGTTGAAGGATAGGTAACCATCAAAGCTGCCAGGTTTTGGCTGTGCTTCTCGGCTTTGGCTTTTAAGTCATCTAAGTCAACATTACCTTGCTCATCACACTTAACTGCCACTACCTTCAAACCACACATCACCGCACTAGCAGGATTAGTTCCATGAGCTGACTGGGGAATCAGGCAGATGTTACGATGTCCTTCACCCCGTTGTTGGTGGTACTGACGAATTGTCAGCAAGCCTGCATACTCCCCTTGGGAACCGGCATTGGGTTGGAGGGAAATGGCGGCAAAACCGGTAATTTCCGCTAGCCAAGTTTCTAGCTGCTGGAACATCAACTGATAACCCTCGGCTTGGGAGAGGGGAGCATAGGGATGGATTTTGCCAAATTCCGGCCAAGTTACTGGTACCATCTCAGCAGTTCCATTGAGTTTCATGGTACAGGAACCCAAGGGAATCATTGATGTGGTTAGGGACAAATCTTTGGCTTGTAGCCGATGGATATAGCGCAGTAACTCAGTTTCCGAGTGATAACGACTAAAGACAGGATCGGTTAAATAATTGCTGGTGCGAGCAAAGGGAGGATCAAATTCACATCTGGCGCTTTTAACCAAACTGGCGACAGCGAAAGGAGGGGAAGAGAAGCCTTGAACTCCTACATTAGCGAAAATTTGCAACAGCTCTTCTAAATCCTGTACTGTTGTGGTTTCATCTAGGGTAACCCCAACTGCCTGTTGATCTATGAGACGGAGGTTAATGCCATGAGCCTCAGCCGCTTGGATAATCTCCTGGGGGGTGTGTTTGCTCGTTTCCACTCGTAAGGTATCAAAAAATGGCCCTGAGGCAATTTTGTATCCCAGTCTCTCCAATCCCGCTGCCAGAATTACCGTCAACTGATGTATTTTCTGGGCAATGCGTTTGAGTCCCTTGGGTCCGTGGTAAACTGCATACATGCTAGCCATCACCCCTAGCAAGACTTGGGCTGTGCAAATATTACTAGTGGCTTTTTCCCGACGAATATGCTGTTCACGGGTTTGTAGAGCTAAGCGCAATGCTGGCTTACCTTGAGCATCTTTAGAAACACCGACAATGCGTCCTGGAACCTGCCGCTTATAGGCTTCCTTGGTGGCAAAATAGGCAGCATGAGGTCCCCCATATCCTAGAGGAACACCGAAGCGCTGAGTGCTGCCGACAGCAATATCTGCACCTAATTCCCCAGGGGGTGTGAGTAGGGTAAGGCTTAAGGGGTCTGCCGCTACAGTGACGAAAGCCCCAACTTCATGAACCTTGGCAATAAACTCCCGATAGTCGTAAACTTTGCCATCAGTTGCTGGATACTGTAGTAAGGCACCAAAAATTTTGCTATCAAACTCAAAGGTCTGATGATCACCGACAATTACTTCAATGCCCAAAGGTTTCGCACGGGTTTCTACCACGGCAATGGTTTGGGGATGGCAGGTACGGGAAACAAAAAAGGCATTAGCTTTAGTTTTACATAAGCCATAACTGAGGCTCATGGCTTCTGCTGCTGCTGTCCCTTCATCTAGCAAAGAAGCATTAGCAATTTCCAAACCGGTTAAGTCGATAATCATTGTCTGGAAATTCAACAGTGCTTCCATTCTCCCTTGAGCAATTTCTGCTTGATAGGGAGTGTAAGCAGTATACCAACCGGGGTTTTCCAGGATATTGCGTTGAATGACTGGTGGAGTGATGCAGTCATGATAACCCATGCCGATAAACGACCGGAATACCTTATTTTTCGAGGCAATGGCTTTGAGTTGAGCAATTGCGGCATACTCACTTTGAGCTACTGGCAATTCTAAGGGTTGAGCTTGCCGGATTGCTTGGGGAACGATTTGTTCGATCAAAGCATCTAGGGTGGGGATACCTAAGATTTTGAGCATTTGCTCGATTTCCTGGGCATCAGGACCAATATGCCGACGAACAAAAGTATCTGTAGAGTTGAGGAAGTCTGAGTCTGAGCAAATCTTCTCAGACTCAAGCATTATTTGATTGTTTTTCCCATCTTTATTTACTGTGGTATCCAAATTGAGCATATGCAGCCGGTTGGTTAAGGTATTGGTGGTACACCACCAGAACCTGGTGGAGGTACTATCGCTTATTATGTCTTAACCCACTCTGCTTTGCAGAATAAATACCTATAGGGGTATTGCGATCGCATCCACAAATACTTTTCCAGGGTTTAAAGGCAGGAGGCAGAAGGCAGGAGGCAGGAGCTAAGAAAGTCTTTTGATACAGCGCTTTGCGCTCTAACGAAGTACAGTAGATAGATAAAAGTCCCCCTTAGAAAGGGGGATTTAGGGGGATAGAAATGTACCGCATAGCAGAGCAAACTGCTGTAAGCTTTTGAACCTTTGCTAATTAACTAGCAAGTTATTTCCGCCAAGTTTCACTAGTACCTAAAACCTAAAACCTAACACCTAATACCTAAAACCTAACACCTAAAACCTAACACCTAATACCTAAGCATCATCACCTTCAAGTTGAGCACGATATTCATCTGCAGACATCACCTCACCGAAATCTTCATCTGGATCATTAACCCGCACTTTCAACAACCAACCCTCACCATAGGGATCTTCAGCAATTAGTTCTGGAGACTCGATCATATCTTCATTACGATCAGTCACGGTTCCTGAAACAGGGGGATTCAAATCCTCAACGGCTTTTACTGATTCAATGGAACCAAAACTAGTTTCTATTTCTAAAGCATCACCAATTTCTGGTAATTCCAAAAATACGATATCTCCCAATTGGTCAACAGCAAAAGCACTGATGCCAATCGTGGCAATATCACCATCGAGCCTGACATATTCGTGGCTATCGAGATATTTTAAATCATCAGGATATTCCAAATCCATTTCACGTCCCCGCGTCTATTTTCAGATTAGTAATTTATCATGCCAAAGTCAAAGGCAGGATGTTGTCCCCCAATCGAGCGACGAACAATCTCCTTACAGATTTTCAAACCGTTTTGACCATTGGTCAAGAGTACAATACCAGTTTTTAGGTTTCTAGAAGCTAGGGTAAAACTTTTGAATCTGGTGTTATCCCCCCAGTGCCAAAAGAAATCCCCATCAGGGGTAGCTTCTAATCCCCAGCCTAAACCCCAACTCAGGGAGCGACTGAGTTTTACCTGTGGTTGGAGCATTTGCACTGCACTGGCTGCTGTTAGTTGTGGACGATCCTTTGTACCAGAGTGCATCATCGCTATCAGGAATTTGGCAAAATCAGTAGCAGTAGTGCGCAAACTACCTGCGGATAAAGCCTCCCTTGGCTTCCTAAAAGCTTGTGGGTTACCTTGACGGTCGTGACCATTAGCTGCTAAAGAGTCATAGGATGCTCTCCAGATGTAGCTACTGCTGTTCATACCCAGGGGCGCTAGGCAATAGCGGCTCATATATTCCCCTAAAGGTTGTCCGGTAATCCTTTCTACCACCCTCTGTAAATAGAGATAGCCTTCACCAGAGTAACCAAATCGGGTACCGGGAGTATGATTAATCCAGACAGGTCTACTGCCACTCCAGTTGGGAAATCCCGTAGTATGGGAGAGTACCATCCGAGCAGTGATTAATTTAATCCTAGAATCGGAGATATAGGGTTTAGCGGTATATTTGGTTAACGGTAGATCTAAGTCTATTTCCCCCCTTTCAGCCATTTTGAGTACCGCGTAGGCAAACAGGGGTTTGCTCAAGGAAGCAGACATAAAGATAGTGTTGGTATCCACCGGTTGGGAGTTCCTGGTGTTTTTGACACCGAAACCTTGACTCCAGGCAATCTCACCATTTTTTACCAAGGCAAAGGATACACCAGGAACTACCATTTTGCTCATCAATGCTGGTATGCGACTCTCCAAGTCGGTAATAATGGTTGCTGATGGCACATTGAGCTTCAACTGCCCTGAAGCACGACGAGTATATCCTAAACTGACTAAACTAAAGGTGGCAAAACCTAAGGCGGCGGCACTACCGTGCTTCAGGAACTGTCTGCGATCCAGGGGTTTGGGCATATTGCTTACTGGTATGTATGTGGAACAGGCTTCGATACCTGTAGGTATGAAAACTCCGTCTATACAAGAGTACAGAACAAGACGAAGCGATCGCATCCTAGGTGCCTGAAATTTTTTTGTTTAATTGTAGAACAAGCTTGGAGTGCTATCGAATTCTTGCGATCGCGAGACGGCAGTAAGATCCCCGACTTCTTCTTCAGCTTTGTCAAATAATCACCCTCTTCAACTACAGAAGTCGGGGATCTCTTACTCCCATTATCAATAATTATACGAGCAGCGATCGCAGAGTTTGTCAAAATTCATTGGCTTCAACTTATGGAGATAGAACAATTAATTGATCAAGAGCTACCACCCTCAGGGGATGACAAGCGCTAAGATCTTCTACTAGAACGTCCCAAAGTAGTAATGTAGAGAACCGCTTCCTCAGGAGGGATGCCCAAAACTTCATTCACTTGGTTATCAAAGAAGCCACCAATACCACTCACTCCTAAACCGAGGTGAATTGCGGCTAAATTCATCCTTTGCCCCAAATGTCCAGCATCTAGGTGGAGGTAACGGTAAGCGCGTTCTCCTTCTTGGGCAATTGCCTTACCTAAATCCGCAGTATGGAACACCACTGCGGCGGCATCTCTACCCAACTCTTGACCTAGACACAAGTAGTGTAACTCCTGCCGGAAATTTTTAAAGCGAATCTGCCGTAATTCTTGGGCTTTGGGTGCATAATAGTAGCAACCTTCCTCTAGGTCATTGACCCCAGACACGGCAATAAAGGTTTCAATTAAGCTCAAGTCAAAGTAATCTGGTGAGCTATCTAAACCCTGGTCAAGGTAATGGTGGGGTTGGTAAGAGAAATCTAATAAAGCCTTAAGTTCTGCCAAAGTCAGATTGGCTCCATTATAAGCACGGGTAGAGCGTCGTTGGACAATGGTCTTTTTCAATCCTAATAGCGGCTTACCTTCTGGAGTGCTTCCTCTCCAATCAACAGGATTGGTAGCAGTTGAGACTTTGTCACAGAAAGGAAAGTTATATTTATCTTCTAGTTGTTCTTCTCTTAACTCACTGTCGGATTTTTCCTGTTCAACTTGCCAATCCTTGCCTTCCTGTATTTGGCTAGCGTGATGCAAATAACTCAGTAATTCTCCATCAGCCAGTTCAGGATAGTCTATTTGAGTAGCAGAAGGTAAGATAGTAGGATAAGGAGCTAAATTCTGTTGTTCATCGAGTTGATCTGCTAGGGGAATTACCGCGATCGCACCTTCGAGTTCTGAGTCCAGAAAAAGCAGATCATTGACCTTGGAGTCAGCAAAGCCGCCAATTAAGTGAGGTCGATAACTAGTTAGAGCACCAGCCAACTCAAGATTGCCCAGTAAATGACCAGTATCCAGGAAAATCCTTCGGTAGGCTCGGTCTTCATAGCGCCATGCTGAGCGCCAAAAAATCGCTGTGGTAATCACTGCTAATTGGGTCTTTTCTAAGACCGGATGCCAGAAACAGGCTTCTTGTAAGGCTGCCCAAACTTCATTATCCCAAAAATGTACTAAAGAATGGGTACGGCATTGATAGTTATAGAGTCCTGTTGGTAATAAAGGAGTGCCACGGGAAATTAAATAAACCTCAGCCGGATACAGTCCACCTGCAGAAGGAGCAGTCCTCAAATACAAAGGCGGTCCCACCATCGTTGGCAACATCGCTGTTACACCATAAGTTAAAAATAGCAGCTGGGACAGCCGTTGCCAGGTTTTACCCTTTTCATCCAAAGCCTGGAAATCTTTCTGCAAGTAAGACTTCAGCTCGATGTTTGCTCCAACTTTGTATTCTTTAAAAGGTACAGGCTGATTCCCCCAGTCCAGTCTTCTACTTTTGGCAGCTATGGTCTCTGGGGCATATTTGGTACGTTCGTGGTAGTGCTGAGCAATTGATAATTGCGCTTCTGACATAGTAGTTTCTGTGCTTTGTGGAGCTTCACTCTGGGAATGCTCCTTGTTGCCTCCACACTATTTTCCCATGAAATTCCTGATCAATAACGATACTTAAACCTCAAAGTCCCCCTTTCTAAGGGGGATTTAGGGGGATAAAGATGTACTTCACTCAAAGTAGTTTCAACAGTTGATTAAATTCTTCACTAATAAAGGCACTTGAGTGGTACTTAAAAATTGGGGTCGAAGATGTTTCCCTCGTCGAGTATCACAATTGAGCACCGATTGTTGCATTGCTTCAGGGATAGCTGTTGCCCCACCTGCTGCACCAATTAGTCCACCTACAATACAGGCATTGGTATCTGTATCCCCACCTCCGGTAAGAGTTTCCCTAACAGCTTCGATATAATCAGAACCCAACAATAAATGTCGAAAAGCATGGGTAAAAGCAATTTTGACAAAGCCTATTTGAGGATAGTAGCCAATATCGACATTATTTTCTGCATCTTGCAGCCAACCGAGAACTTCTGCTTGTCCTTGACTAGCTTGAGTTGTCTGAACCTGTGATTCTAACCAACTTTTGGCAGAATCAAAAGCAGTTTGGCGATCGCCTGGTTTTCTGAGTAGGCTGGCAATAGCGATGGTGTAACAAGCCACAGCATAGCAGCAACTGGGGTTAGGGTGAGAAAGGCGAGAATCTTGTTGGGCAAACCTTGCTAGTTCTTCGTTGCTCAATCGATATCCCCAAATTCCCAAAGGGGAGATTCTCATCAGAGAGCCATTGGCTTTAGACTTCATACATCTTTGAGCCGCTGCTTGAGTCATTACTGCTGCATATCCCTCTTGCTCCAAGGCTTCTTGCCACTGAAACTGAAAAGGGGAACCCAAAGAAGCCGAAGTGGTAGAGCCGATATCAAAAGGCTGGGATGCCACCCATTGAGCATAACTTCGAGCAACAGTTTCAATCTCAAAATTCTTGCTTTGGGCTAAGGCTTGAGCTAAACAGAGAGTCAGTTCCCCATCATCAGTAATTTGCCCGGGAGCAACTCGCCAAATACCACCTCCCGGCATCCTCATGGCACGATTCGCTTTTTCTTGAGTTGGTTTGCGTCCCAGAAATTCTAAGGTTGCCCCAGCAGCATCTCCTACCAAAGCTCCCAGTAAGCAACCCATTGCTGCATCATCGGTATTTTGTGCTAGCTTCATAGACAGAAGTTAATGATATTTCCTAAAAAAAGGATAAAAGTTCAACATTGTCAACTCAATTACAGATTTTAGTCAAGGATAACTACTAAAGTTTCAGCAATCTAAAAGTCACTAGTCTTACTATACGAGAAGCTGCTAGCGCATCTATGTCTTTTGTACCAATGACTAATGACAAAGTGTTATGAGTAACTTTTGCCCTATTAAGCGATTTGACCACCTGGAGTTCTATGTGGGAAATGCCAAACAAGCAGCACTCTTTTATTCCAAGGGGTTCGGATTTACCAATACAGCCTACCGAGGTCTAGAAACTGGCTATCGGAAAGCTACTTCCTATGTAATGGAACAAGGGGATATTTGCTTGGTGTTGAGTACAGGATTGAGTCCAGACCATGAGATTGCCCAAAGTGTACTCCAACACGGTGATGCGATCGCGGTTATTGCTTTAGAAGTGGCGGATGCTGCTAGTGCCTACCGAGAGTCAACTGCGCGAGGTGCAGTGGGAGCAATTCCCCCAACTGAAGAAGAAGACGAATCTGGGGTATTTCGTTACTGTGCTATCCATGCCTATGGTGACACCTTAATTAAATTTGTTGAGCGGAGCAATTACACAGGCTCCTTTGCTCCTGGCTTCGAGCCTCGGCAAGCTTCCCAGAGTAATGGAGTAGGTTTGAAAGCCATTGATCACCTGGTTGCCAACGTTGAATTGGGTGCAATGAACCGATGGGCTCAATTTTTCTCCGATACAATGGGTTTTGACCTCTTGGTGCATTTCGATGAACAAACGATCTCGACGGATTACTCTGCCTTGAAGTCCAAGGTGATGCAGGATAGCACAGGCAAAATCAAGTTGCCGATCAATGAACCGGCTCAGGGAAAGGGCAAATCACAAATTGAAGAATATCTTGAATATAACTGTGGACCGGGGATTCAGCATGTCGCCTATGCCACCAATAATATTATTGAAACAGTATCCCAGCTTAGAGCATCCGGCATTGAATTTCTGCGTATTCCGAAAACCTACTACCACAATTTAGAGAAGCGAGTAGGAAAAATCGATGAGCCAATTGAGAAGCTAGCGGAGTTGGGTATCTTAGTAGATCGAGATCAAGATGGGTATTTGCTCCAGATTTTTACCCAGCCGGTGGAAGATCGACCAACCCTTTTCTTCGAGGTGATTGAACGGCACGGTTCCCAGAGTTTTGGTGAAGGCAACTTCAAAGATCTGTTCGAGGCAATTGAGCGAGAGCAAGCGCAACGAGGAAATCTTTAGGTGTTTGTTGTTTGTTGTTTGTTGTTTGTTGTTTGGGAATTGGGAATTGGGAATTGGGAATTGGGAATTGGGAATTATTGAGTGTACATATCTCCCTTGTCTCCCCATCTCCCCATCTCCCCATCTCCCCATCTCCCCATCTCCCCATCTCCCCATCTCCCCATCTCCCCATCTCCCCATCTCCCTATCTCCCCATCTCCCTATCTCCCCAACCTCTGTTATGAGGTTCCTCAAAATCAATTACCGGTCCTTGAGGAACAATGCGGGTAGGGTTAATAAAAGGATGACTCCGATAATAGTGCTGCTTGATATGTTCTAGATTGCACGTTTCCTTGACTCCTGGTTGCTGGTATACATCCTTGAGGTAGTTCCACAGATTGGGATAATCAACGATACGTTGCAAATTACACTTGAAATGTACATAATATACTGGGTCAAAGCGTAGGAGAGTGGTGAACATACACCAGTCAGCTTCAGTCAAGCGATCGCCACATAGATAACGCTGCTTGCCTAGAACTTCTTCCCAATAAGCAAGAGCCTCAAACAGCTCACTTACTGCTTCTTCATAAGCATTCTGTGTTGTGGCAAATCCTGACCGATAAACACCATTATTGATTGGTTGATAAATAGCATCAATGGTCTTATCTATTTCTTCCTGGAGATCATCTGGATAAAAACTAACATTTGCAGTTGCGATCGCGTCAAACTCTGTGTCAAACATCCGGATAATTTCGCGGGATTCATTGTTCACAATTTTGCCAGTCTGTTTATCCCAAAGTATCGGTACTGTGACTCTTCCTGTACATTGGGGGTCAGCTTTAACGTATATTTCCCTTAGATAATCAGCACCATTTACTGTATCGGGGATGCAACCTGGGGCATCAGAGAATACCCATCCTTCTTCATCCATAAAAGGATCAACAACAGAAACAGTAATTGCCTCTGTCAAGCCTTTCAATGTCCGCATAATCAAAGTACGGTGTGCCCAAGGACAGGCATAGGAAACATAGAGATGGTAACGACCCGACTCTGGTTTAAAACCCGTAGAGCCATCAGCCTTAACCCAGTTGCGAAATTTAGTAGGATTCCGCATAAATCTTCCCTGGGTATCTTGTTTATATGCTTCATGAGTCCATTGCCCATTAACTAGCATACCTGTTCCCATATTTTCCTCCTTAAAAATTAACCCATACTGCAGCTTACTAGACTTTTTGCCAAAGTCGTTACTGGGGTATGAATAGAAGCGATCGCTAGAGGCTATTTATAGACGAAATAGTGTTTATTCACGACTCTTTTTTACGAACTGCAAATCCTGCTCCAAATCCACCAAGTGCTGAAATACCTGCAATAATGACTTTTTCTGCAAGCTCTGTATCCTTCGTAAAACCTGCATATACAAAAACCATTAAGACTAGGATCAGTATTGCTCCGATCGCAAGTCTTTTCGTAATTTCACCTGACTGACTTTTCTTGAATTCCCGTTGGTAACAATTCATATATTACAGGCGCATACCTATTCCATTATCCAATAATGATAGCAAAAAATAAAGATAATCACAACCGATATCTTTCTCATCCTCAACTTTGTGAACTTTGTGTCTTTGTGGTTCGTTTCCTTCCATCACATCAACAAACTCAACTGAGAACCCCCCTGAGTTTTAGACACTTCAATCCGGGTTTGGAAAGCTTCCTTAATCAGTCATTATTTCATCAACTGTTCCTCGGAATACTTTACCCGCTTTATATTCATCCTTAGCTTGAGCAATACTCTTAGCAATTTCTCTTCTGCGCTGTTCAACTTGTCGGCGACGTACTATGTCGAGTAAAGCGTCTTGCTCTTCTAGAGACAAGGTGTCTATCATCTCTAAAATTTTATCAAAACTGGCAATCTTTGTCATTATTCTTTGGATAAATACAGGTTATCTAGATATTTTAAGGTTAGTGGTAGTAGTTGATATATTACAGGCGCACACCTATGCCATTATCAAGTTATAATAGCAAAAAATAAAGATAATCACAACCGATATCTTTCTCATCTTCAACTCTGTGAACTCTGTGCCTCTGTGGTTCCTCTCCTGCTGACAGCTGACAGCTGATAGCTGATAGCCTTCAATCACATCAACAAACTCAATTGAGAACCCCCCTGAGTTTTAGAAACTTCAATCCGGGTTTGGAAAGCCTCCTTAAACTGAGGCATATGGGTTACCGTCAGAATACAAGAAAAATCCGACGCGATCGCATTTATCGCTGCAATCAAGCGATCGCATCCTTCGGCATCCTGAGTACCAAATCCTTCGTCTACAATCAACATTTGCAAAGCTGTCCCCGCTCTTTGTGCCAGCAGTCGCGCTAAAGCGAGACGGATGGAAAAGTTAATCCGAAAAGCTTCTCCCCCGGAGTAGGTTTCATAAGACCTGGTACCAGTAGCATCAGCAATCAGAATATCCAGAGTATCGATTAGTTTGGTTTGTTTCTTAGAAGAACGACTCCCTGCTTTTTGGGTGACAATTTGTACATGCAACTGATTACCAGTTAGTCGGGTGAGAATTTGGTTGGTTTCTGCTTCGAGTTGGGGCAGAATATTTTCAATCATCAGTGCCTGGATACCATTTTTACCAAATGCTAGGGCTAATTCCTGGTGAACTCGATATTGCCGTTGGAGTTCTTGCAGCTTTTGTTGCTGTTCATTGTATTGGGTTTGTAAGGATTCGAGTTGGACTAAATGCTGTTCAAGACGCCCCTGGTTGGCGAGTTGTTCATCTAATTGTCGTCGCTGCTGCTGAAGACGCTGTTCTAAGGTGTAGATATCCTTAGTGATATCTGGACATTGTTGGAGTTGCTTGACAAGTTGATTTATTTGTGTATTAATTGCTTCTTGGTCAGAACGTCGCCCTTCCCGGCTTTGTGTGAGAGAAGTCAACCGTTGACAAACCTGGGGATATTGCTGTTGAGCTGTAGTTAACTCCTGATAACGTAGTTGCCAGGATTGGGCTTGACGCACCTTTGCCCGCAGTTGGTTATGAGCCTCCAAATCGTAGCCAATTTCTGTTAGTTGTTGTTCGAGGGCAGTTAATTGTTGTTTTAGAGGAGAATTAGTTTGCAACTGCTCTAGTGCAGTTTTGAGGTTATTCAACTGTGCCTGAAGCTGAGGTTTTTGAGCATCAATTTTCCCCTGACGCCGTTGGGCTTCTTCCAATTTAGCACTGCGGATTTCTGCCCAACGCCAGCGCTCTGCCTCTCCCCTAGCTAGAGCGTGGGTTTGTTCGTTATAGTTAAGCTGTTGCAGTTGGTAGTCTAGTTGTTGCAGCTCTGATTGCAACTCCAAGGCATAGTTACCGCCGTCTAAAGCTTGCTCAAGTTGTTTCTTTTCTTGGGAAACATCATAAAGGCGATCATACACTTCGTCAGTAGCTTCCAGGCGAGCTTCTAATTGTCCTCTTTGTTCCAGTAAATCTTTATAGGGAGCGATTTCGTGGGAAAGTTCGGCATATTCTTGCCGCAATATTTGAAGTTCCCTTTCGCACACTACCAACTGCTCTCTTACTACCCAAAATTGATCTTGAACTTCCTTTTGCTCAGTCTTAGTTTTCTGAAACACATGCTTCTCGTGAGCTTCATCCAAGGGTTGCTCACACAAAGGACAAATGGCATCCTGGGTTTGCAGCATTTTGATTTTTTGGGTTAATTCCCCCAAATGTTTTTCATAGCGTCGTTGGTTTTCCTGCAAACGCTCCTGAAAGTTGCGGCGCTCAAGTCCCTTTTCCTGCACCCGCTGTTGATATACTTGCTTTTTCTCCAAATCCGTAATCGCCGCCCCGACAGACAGGCATTGCTGGCGTAACTGGGGAGTTGTCGCCACTTGAGCAGACAGTTGGCTTTCCGAGGAGTAAAGTTCTTCTAATTTAGCTGTGAGTCGGGTTTGAACTTTATCCAGTTTAGCTTGAAGCTTGTGGCGACGTTCCAGGAGGGGAGATACTTCTAATTGCAGGCTGTCAAGCTGACTAAGATGTCCCCTCGCACGGTTGAGCTTTTCTAGGGCTGCTGCCACTTCCCCGGATCGGGAGAGCAGATCCTGGATCTCTTGCTCTTGGGAACTGAGAGCCGTTAGTTGAGCTTGCTTGTCGCGAATTTGGAGATTGAGTTCGTTAACTTGTTTGGTTAGCTGTTGTTGCAGTTGTTGTTGTTGCTGTTGAGCTTTTTGGTAAGCTTGGAGTTTCCCACTCAGCAGTTCTTCTTGTTCCTGTAGGTGGAGATATTGGGAGTAAGCTTCAGTGATTTGGTCTTTTTGACTCAATAATTGAGAGAGTTGCTGCTGTTGGGCTTCTGTAGAGGCAATCTCTTGCTGGAGGCGATCGCAATCTTTGCTAAGATTTTGGTGCTGCTGCTGCACAAAACCCAGCTGTTGTTGGAGAGTACGCCGCTGATGTTCTAGGACTTTTAGTTGTTGGAGTTGTTCTTGGTCCTTTTCTTGGGCTTGGTGCAGCTGCTTAAGGTTGGTTTCTAGGCTAGCTTGCTGTTGAGTGATAACTGTTTTTTCTTCCAGCTGTTGCGCGATCGCTTGTAAACTTTGTTCTAGTTGTTCCCCTTGACCTTTAAACTGTTTAGATAAATCCTTTGCCTGTACTGCCAACTCCTCATATTGGTCAAGTTTAAGTAAATCCGCCAGGATTTGTTTCCGCTCACTGGGACGACGCAACATAAACTCATCTGCCCGACCTTGACGCAGATATGCTGAGTTAATAAAGGTATCATAGTCCAGCTTCAGATAATCTATAATCTGCTTCTGGGTTGCCTTAATACCTTTAGCAGTTAAAGAACGAAAACCATTAGGGGTCTCAACTTGAAATTCCAGAGAACTACCTCTTCCCCGGTGACGAGAGCGAATCACCCGATGGGTTTGTTGGTGAGAGTGAAAGATAAAATCCACCCGCACATCTTTTGCTCCTGCATTAATCACATCATCTTCCAAGGCAGCGCGACTTTGTCCCCAAAGCGCCCAAGTGATGGCTTCGAGGAGGGAAGATTTACCGGCACCATTGGAGCCACAGATGCAGGCAGTATGCAGTCCCCGAAAGTCCAGGGTTGCTTCACGATAGCTAAGAAAATTTTTAAGAGTTAATTGCAGGGGAATCATGCAGCTTGAAATCCCATAATATTGATTACAAAATAGCAGTAGATCTGTACTGTTGCATAGTCTAGCGACCAATTAACGAGGATTCTAGCCTTTGGTACAGTTGTTTTACAATTTTTAATAAATTAGCCCGGTCTATAATTTATTGAGCATTTAGTAATCTAAAACACAACATCCGTTTCGGGAACTTACCTCCGGATAGCGATCGCTTAGTTACCGAGTATACAACCTTGGCAAATCAATAGTTTTTGTTATGATTAACCCACAACGGCATTATCTTCATTTGCGGAAGCAAAAAGCAACACAATATCACCTCTGGCGTTTGACAGAGGATGAATATCGAGGGAGCATCTCAAAGTTGCAAATTCATCACTGTTCAGCTTTCAGCGTTCAGCTATCAGCATTCAGCTTTTTGGCTGACAGCTGATAGCTGATAGCTGAGGTGCTAATTCTGGTTTTGCCTTATCTACCTGCAATCGGCCTCTAGAACCTTTTATCCGATCTATTGATTCTAATCACATCCTCTATGGCTACCGGGATGGAGAATTCTTTGAAGAGCAAATTGATTCACAAGAAGAATATCAGGCAGCGATTCAGGCATTCGAGGAAAAATACGGTTCCTTCCAGCAGGAAAAACAGTCACAAGATTTGCGATCGCTGTTGGAGAAAATTACAGGTGAGGCGATGACAGAAACATAAAATGTACTTCTTAAGGCGTATGCAATAAGCAAGTTAATTTGGTATCAGCTATCATATTTAAAAGCCGAATCACCATTGCCAAAATAATTGGGATAAAGAGTTATTAGCTCATCTAGATCAGACCACTGCTTAAATCTACCTGTTTCAATTTTTTCTGCTAAAGATTCAATAGTTTTAATTCGATAAGTTGCCGCATATCCATTGTTTTCACAAAAGTTGAGTATTGTGTCTTTAACTCGACGGGCAACTTCCTGAACAAAAGGGAGATATTCTTGATAACGACGTTCTAAAATTGAAGGATAAATCATGAATGAAAATTATACATTAATATTCCCTTGTATTAGTGACTTTAAAATATGAATTCTAGTTTTAGTTTTTTCAACTCCAGAGAGTGGTGAAGTTGTAATTGCTTCATAATAATCTTGAGCTTCTGGCCATTTTAGTCTTTCGCTTTCTGGAGAAATTACTAGCTTCAAAAATTGACTTACTTTCTCGGATACTTCGGAAGACACTTTAATATCGTTTCACGATTTAATTCTGATATAGCTGCGAAAATTGAGTAAAAATCTGTTTGATTTTTTAGCCTTGTTTTACATAAATCTACATTATGTTCTATGAGTTGCCTTATTAATTTAATAACCTCTTTAAACTCATCCTTTATTTTATAAGGAAAGTTAGTCGGAAGAACAAGAGTCATCCATTCAGTTAAATCTTCCACAGTATTAATAAATAAGCCATTGAATTTTGCATGGCGTAGTTCTTGAGGGGTTAATTTCCTAAGATTACGATTAATGCGATCAAATATATTATTGATAATTGCTTCCTCAGAAGATGGAACATATTCAACGGCAAACTGATATTTCCAAAAACCTTGCTTAACTTCTGTGTTCAAATCTTTGAAGTATTTACCTCTAAGCCTTGTAATAGTTGCTTCTTCACTGACAGGAAATTTGTTTTCGGCAAATTCAAATAAAGTAGATAACCTTTGCTTACCGTCAACAACGCTATATCTAGAGATACCTTCAGGAGTAATATCTTGATACAAGAAAATTGCAGGAGTCGGGTAATTATTCAGGGCAGTATCAATAAAAAAATCTTTGTAATCTTGATTCCAAACACTGCGTCTTTGATAAGGAGGATCTAGCTCTAGGAGCTTTCTGGTGTAGAGATCCCAAAACCAAGAAACTGTTTGAAAATTAATCGCTCGATTCATCTGATTTTATCCGTGATAGGTATAAAAGTACCTGAAGCAAGAATAAGGTAAGGATATCCTGAAGTCAACTTACTCCAATAGCTCCAAACTGGGCTTAAGCATTAGAATGGGAAAGTTGTCTGTTTCCATAACTAAGCGATCGCTTGTATTGCTTACCAAAGTCTCTGGACGTTATCTCATTATAACGGTTGACAAAGTTAGTGAAGTTAGAGCTTTCGCGACACCCAACAGCAAGCGATCGCATTACTGTTGTTCGTTGAATGGTAAAATATAAAGATAACTACTTATTGCACTCATGAGCCAGTATACAAGACAGGTCATTTTATACCAGGATGAAGATGGCTATTGGGTTGTAGAGTGCCCAAGTCTTAAGGGATGCAATAGTCAGGGAAGAACGAAAGAAGAGGCTCTCTCCAATATTAAGGAAGCCATAATAGGTTATATCGCTGCCCTAGATGAAGATGGTATATCTGGTTGAAGAGTTTTTAGCACTTATAAGAGTGGACTGACACACCTAAAATGGTCGAATAAGTAGGTTGGGTGTAGCGA
>JAAHHL010000340.1 GCA_010672185.1 Caldora sp. SIO3E6
TCGACGTTAATCGTTCTCGAAGTGTTGAGGAAATCCCTGAATACGGTAGTGTCATTGGCACTTGTCTGGGAATTGCTACCCCAAGTTTCTGCTAGGCGCACTGCTGCCTTGGCATCCACTAAACCAAAGCCATAATCGTTAGAGAAATGCAGTCCACCGCCATTCCAGTTATTAGCACCGTTAAACCTCCAGGCATATTCTTCAAAACCGTTGGTTCCAAAACCAACATTAGTGCCGACATGACGTGCAGAATAGGCAAGAATCTCCTGGACATCGCGCCAGCCAAGATTAGGGTTAGCTTCTAGCATCAACGCAACTACACCGGATACCATCGGTGCTGCTGCCGAGGTTCCACTGAAGTCGGATCTGTAACCTACGCGATCCGTGGTCACAACTTGACCAGGAGTACCAAAACCCGAAACTAAGACCGACGCACCATGAGTGCTGTAGGATGAAACAAAGCCATTCTGATTAACGGCTGCTATGGAAATTGTGTGTGGGCTTGCGTTCCAAGAAGAAGCATTTGTGTCATAGTTCCTGTCTATACCATATCGGATGCGGTCATTACCTGCCGATTTCACCAAGATTGTACCTAGTCCATCACGTCCGAAAACGACAGCATTGTCGATTTCGGTGTTTAACGCTGCCAAATTTAAGCCTTTGTCAAATAAAAAACCGAATGGATTGCCTATGCTCATGTTAACGACATCAGCCTCTCGATTTCTACCTGCTGTTTGCAGTAACCCAGAAGCATTTTTGATTGCGTCGGTAACGTTTTGAAATGAAAGACTTCTAAATCCAAAAATGGTTGAGTCATAAGCTACACCAACACCACCGATACCGTTGCCTTCATTGGCTCCGATGATACCAGCGACTGCAGTACCGTGATCCTCATTACTAAGACCAGTTGGATCAGTATCATTGTCTCGGAAATCCCAATCTTTAAAGACAGAGTAGTTACCATCAAGATCAGGGTGGGTGCGCTGCACAGCATCATCAATCACAGCGACTTGAACACCAGCGCCGGTATAGTCATCCCAGACATCAACCACATTAAGGTCGAGAAGACCAGATGTTGTGTTCTGGAGATGCCATTGGTCACTAAATAGTGGATCTGAAGGTATGGTAGCCATAATAATGCTCCCTATAAGTAAGATTTTCTGGGAAAAACATTCCAAAAGTCTGAGAAATATTTTTCGCCTCTATAAATTACTTGGGCAAGAATTCTGAATTTTATGCGTAATTAAACATATTTTTTTTTGTAAATAAATACATAGTTATGTAATTTTTATATTGACAAAAAATATTAAACGTGTATCTTCTCTCAACTCCCTCAGCTCCCTCAGCTCCCTCAGCTCCCTCAGCTCCCTCAGCTCCCTCAACTCCCTCAGCTCCCTCAACTCCTACAAGCTCTGGTAATCTTGAAAATAGTTGTGAATCTTAGTATAAAAACTTTAAATCATGAGTGATTCGATTGTTGACTTGGTTGATAACCTGCCTACCGACAACCTTACCGTCAAAGTTCTCAAAGCCCTTGACTTTATCGTACCTGGTCAATGGGAAAACTTAGTAGGCTTCGACAACAGCATCAGTGCGATTACAGGGGAGACTGACTCAGCAACGATTGAGAACATTCGTGAGCGTGCGATTGCTTTGTACGATGACAAGAGTCAAGGATACCAGACAGCTATCTGGCTTTATCGCACCCTAGATGGTACAGACAAAGCTGTAGCAGCAGCAGCTTTAGCTGACAAAATTGGCGATACCTTCAGTTTTATTCCTTTCTTGGATAAACTGACTCCCAAAGCTGACTCTCTTCAAAGCGTTGACTTGAAACTCAAACTAGTGGCGGAATTAATCGCCTATAGCAAACTCAATGGTTTGACTCTAAACCCAATTGAGTTGGTAAGTTCCCTCAAGGAGAACTATCAAAATGAAGCACTAATACGCATGGCAGGCTTAATCGCACTAGATGGGGTACTTCCCCTTGGTGCAGACTTTGTCTCCAAAATACGGGAAGAACTTGCTGAAGAGGATGTCAGCGGGAGTCCTGCTTTCGGAGCAGTTAGTCAATTTCTTCCTGATTCCGATGCCACAGGCTTTATCAATGAAAGTTTTGATGCTATTGGAGATTGGATGTCTAACTTGGCACAATCTGCGGGTTTAAACCCGGGTTCCCTCTCTCAACATCTAGGGATTTTTATCGAGATTGCTGATGACAAATTAGATTATTTGGCAGCTTTTTTGGATTCAAGTACCAATTACTTCGAGCATACTGGCATTCAAACGGTTGCTCGTAAGTTAATCACTCAAGCTCATAGTGATCTGTAGAGATGAGGGAGCACGTCTGTCATTGGTGTTAACTTAAGCTATCCCTAGCTTAACGCTTGGCTGCCAAACCCACCCAGAGTTTAAACTCACCGGCTAATAGCTAGGGCTTGCTGAATAAGTCCTTAGCTTTCAGCTGTCAGCTTTCAGCTTTCAGCTTCCCGGATTTTAACCCCGAACATTATTGATTTAACCAGGTATTTACCTACTGGCGTGACACACCTAAAATGGTGGGTTAGAAAGCTGAGGGAGCTGAGGGAGCTGAGGGAGCTGAGGGAGCTGAGGGAGCTGAGGGAGCTGAGGGAGCTGAGGGAGCTGAGGGAGCTGAGGGAGCTGAGGGAGCTGAGGGAGCTGAGGGAGATACGGAAAAATCTATATCTACTCATCACTCATTACTCATTACTCATTACTCATTACTCATTACTCATTACTTCGTATTCCACATTTTTAGCTGTGTCGGTCTACTACTGGACTAACACATCTCAAATGGTAGTTTAGATTTTCGGTAGTACATTCACGTAGCGTGTGCGTAGCACAAACATCTTGCTCGCTTTTTATATACCTCTAGCGAGCAAGATGCTCGCACTACATCTATTTCACTATTTTAGGTGTGTCGCGCTAACATAAGCGATCGCATAACCTTCAGCCACAGATGGGTAAACATGTTCAGGAAAAATAACATTATGCGAGGTTCAGGGAAAATCGCTGAAACCCTCATAATTTCGTTGCGAACCTCGAACCCTTACAGGGCAATCATTTCAGCTGTTTTTTTCTCGGTGTGTCGAGTACTTTGTACTAATTTTTTAGTGATGTTCGCAAACGGTCTCTATATGCTATACTGGGAGCAGGTTTCAAAACGAGGGGTTACAACTCACTCTTCTCCGCAAGGAGATGGAAACCTTTTTAATAAGCAACCTCTTATTGATGTGGTCAACTGTTACAACTCACTCTTCTCCGCAAGGAGATGGAAACTCCCAAGTTTCTGCTCTGGTTAAGCCTGACATATTCCTCCAGTTACAACTCACTCTTCTCCGCAAGGAGATGGAAACATAACGCAACCATCACCCATCTCAAAAAACACATAAAGTTACAACTCACTCTTCTCCGCAAGGAGATGGAAACTTTGTATTATGCTCCGCAACCATAACATTAATCCGAAGTTACAATAGAGCCGTTTTGAGCAAACCGTGAAATCTTGCTCTGAGACGTTTCATGAAACGTCTCTACAATGTGGGCATAGCGGGTATATCGATACCGGATTTGGTATAAGTAGGTTGGGTGAAGCCCGATAGCGTAACCCAACTCCGGAGCACATTGTGTTGGGTTTCACTCCGTTCCACCCAACCTACATTTTTAGGTGTCTCACGCCAATAGCTTCAAGAAAGTTGATAGGGATGGTTAATCGGTTAATGTACGATGGAATCAGGTAATCGAAACCCTTTAAGGCTAATCATCCATGCCTATTTTAACTGTTTAAACTAAAAGACTGATCTCCAAGCCAGCAGAACTGATCTAAAATTGATCTTGACAATTGAAAAAATAGGGTGTAGGTGTGCCGACGCTTAAAGCTTCGCAACTGGGAATAGTTAGAATTAGGCAAGCTAGAAATGAAAAGGGGTGGAGTTGGAATGTCGATGAAGACGACACCTGCTTGTTAGAAGCTAGTAAAGTTTTAGATCTCAACCAAAACTGGCTTGAAGGTGGCCCCTATGCTGAGGGTATTTCTGGAGGAACTTGGAAACGGTTCCTGGGAGGAAAGCAACCTATTAGCGCCGCTGCTTTTAAAGCCTACTGTCAAGTTCTCGGAGTAAACTGGGAAGAAGTTGTTGAGCGCCAGCGCCGCAGCTCAACCTTAACCAAGACTCATCAAGATTGGGGAGAGGCGATTGATAGCTCTATCTTTTATGGTCGCACCACAGAGTTAGCTCAACTAGAGCAGTGGATTGTGGGTGAGCGCTGTCACTTAGTCGCAGTACTAGGTATGGGGGGTATTGGTAAGACAGCCCTCTGTGTCAAGCTTGCAGAGGCAATTAAACAATCATTTGAGTATCTCATCTGGCGTTCTTTACGCAATGCTCCGCCAATTGAAAATATTCTCGCAAGTTGGCTAGAATTTTTATCGGATGGACAAAAAACAGATTTACCAGAAACAGTAGATGGTAGGATTTCTCAACTAATGGAGTATTTACGAGCACATCGTTGTTTGCTGATACTGGATGATTGGGAAACAGTAATGCGTAGTGGAGAACTAGCAGGACAATATCGAGAAGGCTATGAGAGTTATGGCAAGTTAATTAGGCGAGTGGGGGAAGCAAGGCATCAAAGTTGTTTGCTCCTGATTAGCCGGGAGAAACCGATAGAAGTTTCCTCTTTGGCAGGAACCACTCTACCAGTGCGGGAGTTGAAACTGAGAGGATTACAGCAGGCAGATGCCAAAAAACTGTTGGCAACTAAAAGTTCCTCGAGTTTAAAAGGAGGTTCTGAAGAACTAATTCAGCTATATCGGGGTAATCCCTTAGCTTTAAAAATCATTACTACCACAATTCAGGAAATATTTGATGGGGATATTGACGAATTACTCGACCAAAGTACCTTAGTTATTGGTGATATTCTGCCCAGCCTTTTAAATCAGCATTTTGAACGCTTATCAGCTTTAGAAATGGGCATTGTCTATGGGTTAGCGATCGCTAACCAGCCTCTTTCCTTGCTGCAATTGAAAGTCGATCTACAGTTTTCTGTATCATCTTTATCAAAATTAGTACCAGCTCTAGAATCCTTGAAGCGACGCTCACTACTGGAAAAGGAGTCAAGCCAAACAGGAAATGAAGCAACTTTTACTCTCCAGCCGGTAGTTATGAAATATGTTATTAACCAATTAATTGACCATGTTGGTCGGGATATAATAGCAACAGTGACGACTCAATCAATCAGTAAGTTGGGACTTCTTAGAACCCATGCATTGGTTAAGGAAGAGGCAACAGCAGAAATGAAACAAATTCAAACTCGTCTAATTTTAACACGGGTTGTAGATCGTTTGTACTTGACCTTAACTGGGGTAGATCCCCTCGAAGAGCAGCTAAATCAGGTTCTATTAATGCTACAACGGCATTCGACCCAAGCGGTAGGATATGCCCCAACCAATATTCGTAATTTAATAAACGTGATTGAGGGTAAGTTGCCGCAGTGATGATTTATCCAGGTTTGGTACTACAAAACCGCTATCGAGTTCTGCAACCACTGGGGAAAGGGGGATTTGGTAAAACTTTTGAGGTGGATGATGGCGGTATCCCCAAAGTTTTAAAAGTTCTCAATCTAGAATTTTTCTACACCCCAGAAACCAGACAGAAGGCAATATCTCTCTTCCAACGAGAGGGAGCAGTTTTAAGTCGGTTAAACCATCCTGGTATTCCTCGAGTTGAGCCAGATGGATATTTCACCTTGGCTGAAGCTAGTGGTGAAATTCTCTACTGCTTGGTAATGGAGAAAATAGATGGTATTAATTTAAATAAGTGGATGAAGAATCGGGACAATCAACCGATTACTCAAGAACAAGCGATCGCGTGGTTAGAACAACTCTCAGAAATCTTGACCCAACTCCATCAGCAAGAGTTGATTCACCGAGATATTAAGCCATCTAATATCTTACTCCAACCCAATGGGCAATTGGTCTTGATTGACTTTGGTGCTGTTCGAGAAATCACCGATACCTACTTGCAGAAGCAAGCCAAGAATATAACCGGTACAGTAATCATATCCATAGGTTATACTCCACCAGAGCAAGCCGAAGGTCAATCGGTTCCCCAATCTGATTTTTTTGCTCTTGGACGTACTTTAGTCTATTTGCTGACGGGTCAACGTCCGACTAGTTTTGATAAAGACTTCCGCAACGGTAAGTTGCAATGGCGAGACAGTGCTCCCCAGGTGGCGACGGAGTTTGCTGGTTTGGTCGATTATTTAATGGATACCTTTCCCGGTAGACGTCCCCAAACTCCCCAGATGATTAGGCGCTGCCTCCAGGAAATCATCACCCCTTTACCACCACCTGCAGTTACTCTTAATGGGACGATTAGTCAAGCAACTGCGGCAGTGACTCCTTCGAGTAACTCAACTGTTACCCAAAAACAGCAATCATTCCTAACTCAGGCTTCCAACTTGGTAGCCAACTTTCTCGTCAAAGAGCCATCAGTTAGTCTTTGGCAAAAGGTGCAACTGCGTCGTACTATCTCTGGACATAAAGATACTGTAAGGGCTGTTGCGATCGCTCCAGATGGTCAGATGATGGTCAGTGGTAGTTACGATCAAACTATTAGACTCTGGGAGTTACCTTCTGGTAAACTGCTACGTACTCTTTTAGGTCATACTCGTCGAGTAACTGGCATTGCTATCAGTTCAGATGGTAAGCTCCTAGCTAGCAGCAGTTATGATCGAACTATCAAGCTTTGGGAGCTACCCTCCGGGGAACTGCTATATACTTTGCCCAGGCAATCGGGAAAAATTCGATACCTTGCCTTTAGTCCCAATAACCGAACATTAATTAGTACTAGTGACTTAGAAATCAAACTTTGGGCTGTGAATGCCAGCCAACTGTTACAACCTTTGACTGGACGTTCAGTCTCTGCTCGGATTGCAACTTTTTGTCCTGATGGTCAGACTTGTATTATTGGTAGTCTGGACGGTGGTTTAGAGCTGTGGAATCCTTATACTAGTACACGGCTGCATACCCATTTTAGTCGCTCCGGCGGGATTACCTCTATTGCCTTTAGTCCAGATCGTCGAACTCTCGCTAGTAGCAGTGGCAAAACCATTAAGATCTGGGAGCCACACCTGAGCAAG
>JAAHHL010000341.1 GCA_010672185.1 Caldora sp. SIO3E6
CGGCTCTAGATATTGCCTCAGCTGAGAACGTAAGTCAGGACTATTTTTCACCTTTACTGCAATTTTGCCAATCCCGACACCTAAAGAAAACTTGCCCTCACTATCAACAGCAATTTCCCCTATACCCGGAACTTCTGCTCCTCCCGAAACTTCAATTTCTTTGCACCGACTTGGGCAATTTCCTAACACCAATACCTCAAAACTCACCTACCACCTGCCACCTACCACCTACCACCTATTCTTTCCCCGAAAGTTACGACTTCCTGAAGCAAGCCCTAAGTAGGATTCGCTGCCTTAAAAAATCTCTGGTAGTCGAATTCCATTAGTTCCCTCCCTTGCAGCACTATCCTTAAGTTATACATAGCTGCTCAATAGATCCCGGAAACTTATGCCTTAGGTGGGATGTCCTAGGTATTAGTAAATGAGATAATTAAAGTTTGATTATCTTAAATATCCAAACCGATAACCTTAAACTCTGGTGGATACTCAACAGTGAACTGATAGTAAAACTGTTGCTTAGCTTTAGGTAGCAGGGTAGTAGACCATCTTAGCACTCCCTTCTCACTCATGGGAGTCTGGGGTTCAGAGTTGGTAAAATGTACTTTAATTTGCTCATTCAGACTTATTGGTAGCTGCTCAATTACTCTCACCTTAACTTCATCATCCCGTAAGTTGGTGATCATAATACGATAGGCATAGGTAATACGAGACTGGCTATCGCTCAACTCCTCGTTTACCTGGCGTTCTACCAAATTCCGCTCAACTTGGAGACCTTCATCAATACCTAAGTTTAGAGTAAATTCCTGACCAGGGGCAATTTTTGGCAATTGGGCTGTTCCGACAAAAGTATTATCGCGGAAAATATTCACTTTACCTGGTAGCAGAGTGACTCCATTAAGAGGATTGGCAATAGTTGCCTGAAGGTAAGCCAAGTTTGTCAGCTGAGGTATGGCGATATATTCAGCACGACAAGGGTAATCTTGGGTGAAGATTTTAGTTGTATGAGTAGCACTATCACTGTGGATTTGCAGCAAATTGCTAACTTCAAAGTTAACAATGCTCCCTTGTTGAGAAACTTCTTGCTTGACTTCTTGAGCAGCATTAGGTTCTAACTCAATACCAGTCAAGGCTTCTGGTGTAATAATTGTACCTGGATAAGGCATGGTAATCGCCTGATCTAGCATCATGGTGCTAGATTTTTCCCCCTGTTTTGGTGAGGAAGCTTCTTGCCCATTGATATACCAGGGAGGCAAAGCAGGTAAGGTAATACCTAGTACTGGCTTAGCATTGGAAAGGCGAAGAGCCACACTCTGCCAATTTTCACCACTGCTTTGCTTAACTTGAGCGAAGTAACTAAGGTGAATTTTTTGGTTGGTTGCACTCAACCGCAAGTCATAAAGGGGTATCCAACTAGCTTGATCTACAATGTAGGAGACTTCCAACTCTAATTCCCCAACTACTGAGGATTCCAAGGTGACAATTACTTTGACACTTTCATTGGTACGGGGTGTAGCAAGCTGCTGTTGCTGCCCTCGGAGTATCTGTAACTGCTTTTCGAGTTGACGAGATTCGACCTCTTGTTGAGCAATTTCTCCGGATAAGTCGCTATACTGCTGATCTACAAAACTCATTAAATCCTTGATTTTATCCAGATCTAATGGTTCAGGATTGTGAGATCTGGTTAAGCGCTCCATATACTGACTACTCAAATTTTTGACAAAATTGCGCTTGAGATTAAGTAGAGTTATTAAATCTTGCCCATGGCGTTTTTTCTCATCTAGCTGCCCAATTTTTTGAGTTAGTGCAGTAAGGTCTTGACTTTCTCCCTCAGTATCTTGAATTCGTTCAGTTTTTACCCCCAATAATCCCACCGTAGTCTTACTACTCTTTAACCGAATTGACTCTTCCAGGAGAGTCACAGGTAGTTGCGCAATTACCAGTTCTTGTTCTTCACCAGTCAGCTGTACCACACCACGGCGTGTTATTAGTGCTTGCTGCTCGTACACTGTAACCTGGCAAATGCGGGTGTCTACCGTTTTTCTCATTGCTTGATTATGGTTCAATAATGTCGAATAGTTAAAACTTGCCAATCACCAACTAAAAGCTATTTTGGCTTTTAGTTGAGAGCAGGGGCTATTTTGCCTTGTTCAGCGGTACAATTCCTGCCAAATCGAGAATTTGAGGAATCAAGTCTTCCCGTTTAACTGCCATCAAATGAACACCATGACAAATTTGTCCTGCCATTTTGACTTGCTCTGCAGCAATTTTTATCCCTTCCTGTAAAGGGTTAGCTGCATTAGCTAGCTGTTCAATGATGGTTTGAGGAATATTGACACCAGGAACATACTTATTAATAAATTGGGCATTCTTGGCAGATTTGAGGAGAAATATCCCCGCTAGAATGGGTTTATCAGCACCAGCGGCAATTTTGTCCATAAATTTTTCCAAACGCTCAAAATCAGTAATTAGTTGGCTTTGGAAAAACTGTGCACCCGCTTCTATTTTACGCTCAAAACGACTTTGTAGCCCTGACCAACTTTTGAGCTGGGGATCAACTGCTGCACCGGCAAATAAATCGGTAGCTCCATCAGTAAGGGGTTTGTCATTGGCAGCGAATCCCTGATTGAGCCGAGTAATTATTTTTAGTAAGCGCACTGATTCTAAATCAAATACACTCTTGGCATCTGGATGATCACCAGCTTTTACTGGATCTCCGGTAAGAGCGAGGATATTGTGGATACCCAGAGCTTGAGCTCCTAAGAGATCTGCTTGTAGCCCAATTCGGTTGCGATCGCGGCAAGCCACCTGGCATATTGGCTCAATACCATACTGCAACAAAATGACTGATGCTGCCAAGGGAGACATCCGCATCACAGCCCGAGAGCCATCGGTAATATTGACTGCATGAACTCTACCTTTCAAGGCTTGAGCCATTTTAAGCATGTGGTCTGGATTACCTCCCTTGGGAGGAGCTATCTCCGCAGTAATTAAGAATTCCCCTGATTGAGCAGCGGCACGAAAAGAGTTGTGAGTCAGCTTGGTCATTAGTTATTCGTCATGAGTCATTGGGTATCGGTCAGTTGTTACTCAGTACTGAACCAATGACATCATTACAGCCCAATTGATGCTGCTTCGTCAAATAGTATGTCTTGCCTTAACTTGATAGTCAATAGACTGCTTGCACAAGTAGATGATTGACTTTAGGTTTGTTAGCATTGGCGCTGGTATATTGCCATAAAATCAAGACTTTTATGCGCCAATAGTAACATTTTTTCGGGATTTATGGGAGAGGTTTAATAATTTCTTGGTATAGTACTTTTATTTAAATAAGATGCAGCATTCTCAACTAAATTTTGAATTAATCGCGCAACTTCTTCATATACCGAAGTTCGGACAAGGGATTGGACTTCACCGAATGGATTACTTCCTGAATCAAGAGCCAATCGCTCCTTGGCTCTCCCAAATAGATGGGATCAAAGTCACCGGTTCTAATGGGAAAGGCAGTGTCTGCAATATGGTAGCTGCCATACTTCAAGAAGCTGGCTGGCGAGTGGGACTTTATACTTCTCCCCACTTATTTCATTTCCAGGAACGGATTCGTGTGAATGGTATGGATATCAGTGACCATGATTTGCAAATGGTTGGTCAATGGATCTTAAATACTATAGAAGAATATCAACAATGTTACCCAGATGACCAATGTGGAGCTTTTGAGGCATTTACTGCTATGGCACTACACCATTTCGCAACTTGTCAAGTGGATGCAGTGGTTACGGAAGCGGGAATTGGGGGAAGATTTGATTCTACCCGCATGATTCCTGGTAGTACAACAGCTATCACTTCTCTGGATCTCGAACACACCGAGATTCTTGGCTCAACTCTTGAATTAATTGCCCATGATAAAGCAGAACTTTGTCCCAGTGGGGGAACGTTAGTTGTTGGAGAGATTGACTCTGAGGTGTTGCGTAAACTCGAAGTTTATTGTGCTCTTAGAAATGTACATTTGCTCAGTATCAGTAAATGTTGTACCTTCTCTCAACCAAGATATATCGACAATCAATTGGTCTTTGATATTCAATATCGAGACCTTAATTTAGAAAATATCCACCTGAAACTCCTCGGTACACACCAAGTCAATAATGCTGTAGTTGCCATTGTCCTCGCAGAACATTGGCTCCGACTCAAGCAACCTCATTTGAGTAGTGTTGAACTTGAGACAATAGTCAGATCTGCCCTTGCTAATGTCTCTGTTTTAGGGCGACTACAAAAAGTTTGGGAACAACCAGAAATCTATGTTGATGTAGGACATTCCCCTGATGCCATGAAACAGCTTGTCGCTTCTGTCCAACAATTATGGCCATCTGAGCCAGTTTTATTGGTGACTGGTGTATCCTACAATAAGGATATCCAAAACATTTTGGCAAGGTTAGCTTTAATCCCCAATCGTGCTATTTGTACTCGAGCTTGGCATAAAGGAAGCCAGGTGCAGCTCATTGCGGATTGCTTAGCCAGTTTACGCCCAGAACTACCAATAGATACAGCAGAAACCATAGAAGAAGCAGTGGTGATGGCGAAAGACCTAGCAATACGTCATCAGATGAAGGTTCTGGTTGCTGGAGGTTTGTTCTTATCCGCTGAATTTATACAGGCTCTTCAGGGAGAAGATCCTAGGGCAATTCAATTCTTGTAGAATCTTGATTTAGACTACAAAAAATTTAACCACCAATACCTATGCTGATATTTGTAATGAGCAAACCAATTGCATAGGGGATAAAGGATCATGACTATAATTAACCAGATAATATAAACATGGTGTAGACTATAACCATAATTTTCTGGCATGGCACTTTTATATATGTAAGGTAAAGTTACTGCGGCTAAACCATATTTAGGCAATGCTAAGACAATAGCAGCAAAATGTATGACCCAAAGGTGAATAAGGTAAAAAAATAAAGGGACTTGACCAAAAAGAATCAAGGGCTGAATAAATCTAAATTGTTTCAGTTCAAATAAATACAGCAGTAGCAATGCCAAACTAAGAGTTATTAATAAATAAGTTAATGAAGGTGGATATTTATGGCAGTTAAGAAATGATAATACTGTTTTGAACCAATTAGATTGAACTGACCAAGGTTGGGGATCGCCGTAAATATTGCTTCCTCGAATCACAAGAAAACTGACAAATAAGCCAAAACTCAAGTTTCGCAACCAACTTAGGCGTTGATTGTTCTCGAAACTAAAGACCTGTCCCAAGGCATAGCCAACTGCCATTACCCCAACCCAAGGGATGAGGGGATAAGACAGTAAAAAGCGAATGCCTGGAAATGGCATAAACAGGTTAGGTTCATGCAAAAATGACCAAAACCAATGCCAAATTCCGGTATTTTCAGCCTGAACACCATCAAATAAATTATGTCCGATGACCAGCATCATGCCAATGATAGCTATCTTTTTAATTGGAAGCTGAATCAGCGCAGACAAAATTATCATAGACCAGCCAATTACCCATAAGACTCCCATAATAAAAATACCGGGTAAAAAAGTCCAAGCCAAGCTAATTACTGTTAAATCTAGGAATATTAGCCAAACTCCACGAATTAACAAAAATCTAGATAGCTCTTTTTTGTTTGTCCTACGCTGGCAGGCAAGATAGGCAGCTATCCCTGCAAGCAAGATGAATGATGGCGCACATAAGTGAGTTAGCCATCTAGTAAAAAATAAAGGTGGGTTTGATTGCTCGAGATCTAACGGATTAAAACCAGGGTTAGAAAAAAACCCTCTTACATGGTCTAAAGCCATCAACAGCATTACTAACCCCCGCAATAAATCTATAGATACTAAGCGTTTAGTCCGGGAGGTTGTTTTGATGCTATAAGTAGAATCTTCCATACCTAGGATTCATGGGCTTCGGCGTCGCTTTTGGTAAAAGTTAAATTTACCTCACGCTTAGTGAAAATTGCTATATAATAACTCTAGACAACTAAAATCACTACTTTGCTTTCTAAACAGCTACTTTAGTAGCAAATCCTACAGTAAGTGAAGTAGTCTCATCAAATAAATTGATAGTCTCTTAAAAAGTCCATGTTGAGAACTGTAATTATCGCTCTAGCAACTCTGGGATTGGTCTTAACAACTAACTTGCTCTTCTCCCCAGCTAAAGCAACTACTAGCGACTTAGAGCTATATAGTTGGGGATATCCGAACTTAGGTGTTAACCAAGTAGTGTGCAAAAAAATTGTCACTCACCCCAAACAACAACCCATGCCTCCATCATCACAGATGCAACCGGTAAAAATTCACTCAACTATTGTGAGCGATCGCTATTGTGCTCACTTAACTAAACCTGCTCATGTAGGTGCTTAAAAAGTTATAGGGAATGGGGAATTGGGAATGGGGAATTGGGAATGGGGAATGGGGAATTGGGAATGGGGAATGGGGAATTGGGAATTGAGAATTGAGAATTGAGAATTGGATGTACCTCACGGATGCGAAATGGGTCATTAGTACAAACGACAAATGACAAACGACCAATGACAAATGACCAATGACCAATGACAAACGACCAATGACAAACGACAAATGACAAACGACCAATGACAAACAACCAACAACCAACAACTAATTAGAAACTTCTGCCATTTCAATGATGCGACCATCTAAATCCTTAACGAGAAAATTGAGCGGCTTTTGATTACGGACTTTGTACTTAAGTTGTCTCATTTGTACCCGCATTAAAACTTGCTCCATGCAATCATGATCAAAGCAAACGTGGCGATGCTGGTTTTTCTTGCCAAAACTGGCTCCAGAAATAATATGTAGCTGAGTATTCTTTTTCATCTGATACCACAAGCCCTCGGAACCATTAAGCTGGGTACTAGTGGTGCTTCCCATACTGGTTGACATGTAAAGAGGGTCAATACTGGTGGCTCCCAAAGTTTGTTCGTAGTTGTAGTAGTAATGCAGAGGCACTTCCGCCGCCGTAAAATCGAGCAAGCCTTCATAAAACCGTCGCGCCACTTCTAAATCAGACACCATGATGGTATGCACCTTGGGGGCACTAGTAAGAAACATCCACATGGCCACAGCGTAGGCAGCCAACAGCATTACCATGATGCCTTGAGTGGAAAAGAGGCTGTCTAAAG
>JAAHHL010000342.1 GCA_010672185.1 Caldora sp. SIO3E6
TAACACCCACTAATGCTAAAACTCTCATAGTTGAGGAATTTTGGCAAGCAGTGCTGCACCACCCAGATCAATTTTAGCTTAAGGAGGAAGCCAGATCAGCTGTTGAGAAGGAATTTTTTCCCATCTTGCACTCAAACTAGACTATCCTTAGGTTAAACAGTTGACAGCCTATGGGGAAACAAGGCATATAGTCAAACTATGCAACAATTGATATAACTTAAATCGGCGATGAAATTAAACTCAACTGTGGCACTGACCTTACTTCTGCTAGCAATGATGTTAGGTGCAGGTTTTGTGAGTGCAATGTGGGGATTTAGCCTTGGTCATCAAGCCCTTAAAGGGGTTACTCAGCCAGATATGCGCCCTACTAAAAAACTGGCAGGTAACCAGCAGAAAGCTTCTGATGCTCAAAAAGCTCAAGAAGGGGTGGCGATCTTAAAAGAAGAGAATATTCTGATCAATGTCAGAGAGTACATTAATAACAAAGGCAAGGAAGAGACAAAAAATAAACAAAAAGAGAAATCAAGCGATAAGAAAGAGGAGCAGTCTTCGTCTAAAGCACAGGAACCAGTGGCATCCTTGGCAAGTAACAACTCCAGTTCTGACTTACCCATCAAAAGTCAAGATCAAGGAGTAACCCTGGAGGTACGTTCTGCTAATCAACAGGGAGGTTCTTTATTACTGAATGTTAGCCTCAAAAATGAGGGAGGTAATGCAGTACGGTTTTTGTACAGTTTCCTGAATGTTACCGATGATCAAGGTCGTGCTCTCAGCGCGATTACAGAAGGTTTGCCGGGAGAATTGCCTGCGGATGGACAGGAATTTGCCGGTACAGTAAGTATTCCCACTGCTTTACTAGAAGACTCGAAAAAGCTCTCCCTGACACTGACAGATTATCCTGACCAAAAACTTCAGTTAAAAATGTCTGAGATTCCAGTAAGATAAAGCGATCGCAAGGCTATTCAGCTCTCCGGCAGCTGCTTTTGAACAAATTACGACCATGAAGAAAATCAAGCTCTTCTGACTCGAAGACTCCTAATCCAGAAACTCCTATTTTAAACTCAGCAAGTAGAATACTGAACATGCTATTTTTACTCAATAGCCTTTTTCCTTTTTTATGGCTGCTGACCTAACAGTTCTCCTAGGGGTGAGTGCTCATGCTCCGGTCGTTACTAATGCTGTACTATCGGTAACATTCACTAGCCAGGACATTCTACTGCGATTATTATTGGTGCTTCTACTAATTGCGCTCAATGCTTTTTTTGTCACTGCTGAATTTTCCATGGTTTCAGTGCGGCGATCGCGTATTAATCAGCTGGTTGATGCGGGTGATATTCAGGCAAAAACTGTCCAATCACTACAAAGAAGTATTGAGCGTCTACTCTCTACAACTCAGTTGGGAATTACCCTCTCTAGCTTAGCTCTTGGCTGGATTGGGGAAAATACCGTGGCGATTTTACTGGCTCCTTTGATAGCACAAATGCCCATCCCTCAGGGGTCGAGCAAAATTCTGATCCACTCCCTGGCTATCTCCGTTGCCTTTTTCCTGATTGCTTACCTACAAATTGTTTTGGGGGAACTCTGCCCTAAATCTGTCGCCTTGCTCTACTCAGAGCAACTAGCGCGGTTTCTGGGGCCACCAAGTTTAGCGATCGCTCGTTTTTTTAATCCTTTTATCTGGATTTTAAATCAATCAACTCGTTGGTTGCTCAAGCTAGTAGGCATTTCCTATATTGGCCAAGGTTGGTACAATCATAGTCGGGTAACCCCAGAAGAGTTACAACTAATTATTACCACAGAGCGGGAGTCTACTGGACTAGAAGCCAAAGAACGGGCACTACTCAAAAACGTGTTTGAGTTTGGTGATGTTTTAGCGGCAGAGGTGATGATTCCTCGTACCCGCATTAAAGCCATTCCCATTACTGCCACTTTCCATACTTTACTAGCAGAGATAGCCAGGTCTGGTTACTCTCGTTATCCTATCACTGGGGAATCCCTTGATGATATTCGTGGCATTATCGACTTTAAAGAGTTGGCTGAACCTTTGTACGAAGGGCTGCTAACCTTAGATACCCTGATTGAGCCTTGGATCCGCCCAGCCCGATTTGTACAGGATGTTAAACCTTTGAGCGAACTCCTGCCCTTAATGCAGCGATCGCACCTGGCAATGGTTATAGTGGTCGATGAGTTTGGTGGAACCGCTGGATTAGTTACCCTTAAAGATTTGATTGCCGAGATTATTGGTGAAGAAACTGAACCAGAAAATTCAGAGGAGTTAACGGTACAAAACCTCGACCAATACACTTTTATGGTACAAGCCCAAATGGACTTGGCAGAAGTTAATGAATTGTTGGATCTGGACTTACCTCTGACTGATGAGTACCAAACCTTGGGTGGATTTTTACTCTACCAGTTTCAAAAAATTCCTGTACAGGGAGAAGCCCTACATTACCACAACCTCAATTTTACCATTGTCTCTGCTGAAGGGCCGCGCCTGAATCAAATTCGTATTGAGCGACGGGAGCCTACGGTGTTGGAGCCGTAGTGTGGGAAGTCAAATATCGTTGTCAAGGGAAGGTCGAATTGAGAATTGAGAATTGAGAATTGAGAATTGAGAATTGAGAATTGAGAATTGAGAATTGAGAATTAAGAATTAAGAATTGAGAATTGAGAATTGAGAATTGAGAATTGAGAAGCCTGATGGAATCAACGACTACACATGCACTGAAGGAATGGGCGATTGCTGTTGATGCCTTGGAAAGAGGCAAAACAATTATGCTGCTGCGTAAAGGAGGGATTAGGGAAGAGGGTAAGCGCTTTCAAGTAACTTATAATCAGGTGCTGCTTTATCCTACCTATGAACATCAACAGCCTCACCTACTCAAACCTGAATATGCCTCTAAGGTAGAACCTGTAACCTCAGGTTGGCATCCAGAAACTGTGCGGATTGGTAGTTGGGCTGAAATTACGGATATTTTGGCAGTAAGTGACGAGGCAGAGGTTGAGGCTTTGCTACCCTATCATATCTGGAATGAACAATTTGCTAGGGAGCGATTTCAATGGAAGCCAAGTCAGCCTCTCTATGTTCTCTTGTTGCGAATTTATCACCTATCTCAGCCGTTGATGATTCCCTATCGTCAGGAATACAGCGGCTGTCGCTCATGGATTGATTTAGCTGAAGCGATCGCTCTGGAAAACCTCGTGCCTGTAATGGATGAGATAAATTACACTAAGCAAGTAGCACAAATCCGTCAGCTTGTGAAGTCTGTTTAGGTTATTTTCTCCGATTACTTCAAAATTAATTTATATCACGGCGATCGCGGCAATAAAAGCCACCGACACAACCTATTGCTATCCCATTGGTGACAAGTTAAAGGGTGGTGCATTTTTTCAACTCCCATATATGGTTTTTGGGGTCTAAAAAAGACCCTATATATGGAAATACCCAAGGGTTAAGGAAAATTGTATTCTTCTTCCTCTGCTCCTCTGCTCCTCTGCTCCTCTGCTCCTCCGCTCCCTTGACAACGGCATTTTTGCCTTAACTTGTCACCAATGTTGCTATCCTTTCTTGCATGATGTTCCTCCTGATTCAATTGCCATTGTATAAAGTGATTGCTGTCACACCAAAAAATAGATTCAAGGCACGAGTGATCGTGATCATAAAAAATAGTCCTGACAGCACACATTGTTCCTGCATGATCTAGTATTAAGGACACAAACAAGCACAAAGGTCACCACAAATGAAACAAATCAGAACACTCATCCATCAACTGAGTAGTTCTGAATCAGCGGGAAAAAGGAGATGATGGTCATGAGCATAGAATGGGGAATCACAAAAGAACTAATTGAGATGAAGATGGGTAATGAAATGCTTTATGAAAAGCATCGATTGCTCCAAGAGAAACGTGCAGCTCTCCATAAGAAACTAGAAGAGTTAGACGAGCAAATCAAGTCTGAAGAGGTGGTGATGAAGGAAAAGTTTGTCAAGGACAAGCAACGCTTCCATCAGCTAAAGAATAACGTGAGGGAGCTAGTCAATCAACAAGTCTTAAACGAGGGAAAAAGAGTCTTTTCCTATGGTAGTCGGCGTGTCTATACCTGGCAATTCTGCTCTCAGGTTGGTTTGATAGAGTTAGACCCTTTGACGATTGAAGATGAACTGCCTCTTGGTGCAAAAAGGTACATGTTTAGACATGACTAACTCAGGGGGTTGATAACAAATCCGACATAAATAACCCCGTTATTCCTAGATTGTAGAGACGTTGCCTGCAACGTCTCTACAAACGTTCTTACTTATTACTTGTTTCTGGCTTCTTTTTGGACTGAAGTCCTACTACTTATTACTTATTACTTATTACTTATTACTTATTACTTATTACTTATTACTTATTACTTATTACTTATTACTTTATTACTTATTACTTATTACTTATTACTTATTACTTTATTACTTAACTCTCTAGTCTGTTCTTGATGGTCTTTAAACAGTCAAAGGCAAAATCAACGCCATATTTGGCGTAATGCTCTCTAGCACTGCAATCCAAGCCTTCGAGGTCTTTTAAATACCGAGCAGTAATACTTGCCCTAAAAAGAGTCTCGTAAGCATCTTGTAAATCACCCCAATTCTTGGCTCTTGCAAGCTTCTTAACATATTTCCATCGGGCACTATGTTGTGAACTATCGCTAGCACCAAAATTATCTATTTTTTCCCCCTGACGTGAAGCATAATCATTAATCCAATGAAGAGCTGCATAGAAACACATAACAACAGCCCAGTCAGGGAAACCTAACCGGGCTGCATTTGCCGTATCTTCGTTAACCCTAGCTTGCAGCCTGTAAACATTCTCTTTGGGCATAACTAGAAGCAATTACCTGATTTGCATTGAGAAATGTTGGGAATTTTCTGAGCATTTGAGTCCCAAAATCCCAATTATCTTCATTGGTTATCTCACACAACATCCATTCAGTCTCTCTTACTAAAGTCATTGCTTTGGTAGCAAGTTCTCTTCTCTCAGGAGGCTCTAGATGAGAGAGTATCTCGAAAGTCACCTCATGTAAATCATTCGGTTGATGTGATACTGCTCTGACTAGCTCAACACCTGGTAATTGAGCCAGTGACTTTACCAGCTTTTCTATCTCTGCACTTCCAGATTTTTGAGAAGTATCCGGCTCAGTAAATAGAGTAATAATATTTTGGATTGCCAGCTCGGCTATCGGGTTCACAACTCTATAAGTCTTTCCTTTTGTGAGCACAATAGTTTTGGCTGGAGATAAAGTCATAGTCAAAGTCATATTAATTTGTTTTTTCAGAAGTTCCTAAAATCTTCTATGTTCCCCTTGTCACCCTGGCATCTCGTAAAAAAAAACGGAGAGGGTGAGATTCGAACTCACGGAGCCTTTCGGCTCACTCGATTTCAAGTCGAGCGCAATCGACCACTCTGCCACCTCTCCAGGCTTATCTATCTTACCATCCTTAGCAATTATGGCAACTAGGTGGGAGTAGGTTGCTCCACAACCGCCTCAGAACGACGGTAGAGCAATTCCTCAGAAGCTACAGTATTGTTCTTATCCAACCATACCAAACAAATTTGCTCAACTACATTATCTTTTAAGGAAACTATGGAAAAATTACGCAGTCGGTCAGTATCCGTTGCCACAATCCGGGGCACTCGGGCACAATTCAAGTATACTACACCTGAGTGACTATGAGAAACCATCGTTCGCGATCGCTCTTGGGTGTGGCGCAGTTTGTGGTGCATGTGACCAAAAGTAACTAGGGGGATGGTTTTACCTAGGGCCTGAGTTTGAGCGATCGCTTCTGTAAAATCTGGGTCACCATGATCGCCCCCCAGGGGTTCCCAGTCCTTGCCACAGGGGTCTTCCGGCTCTTCTCCCAACCCAGCAGGGCCATTATGACCAAGAAAAATTATTGTTGACTGGGGTGTTTTCGCTGCTGCTGTAACTATACGGTCAATCGATTCGGCAAAGTTGCTCACACCGAACCTTTCTTGTAAAAATTCTTTATTTTTCCACTCTGAGCCACCCCAACTGAAAGGACGACTGCCGACGACGGCAAGATTGAGGGCCGGAAAGTCGAGATATCCATAACCAACATGGCTCTCACCGAGTAAATCTAACTGTTGTTGTACTCCGTCTTCTTTGGTATGGTCATAAGGGCATTTTTTTCTGCCCCATTCTGAGGCAGTATACCAAGCATCATGATTCCCCAAAATTACTGCTTTAGGTAAGTCAAGGGCAGCAATTAGCCGCACCACATCCACCGACTCATTCCCAAAATCTCCGACAAATAGGACTAAGTCAACACCCAACTGCTTGAGAGCAATATTATCTTCTTCTTCCCATTTGTCGTGAACATCGCCAACCACAGCGATTTTGACTGTTCGTTCTTGATAACTGGTCATAAATTTATCCTTGTGGAACCATCTTCTAAGATAGATAGAGCTTGCGGAAAAAGCCAATGGGTTCGTTTGGGGAAGTAATGAGTTCATGCAGGTTTGGGAACATTAGTCCTTTAACCGATAGGTCAAGTTTCCTTTCCAGGAGTGTACCAAGTTTCTACAGGCAGATCGCGCACAGTTTTGATACGTTGGAAATCACTATCTGAAGAAACTAGAGTTAGATTATGTTGGAGAGCAATCGAAGCAATCCATAGATCGTGTTGACTGAAGCCAATGTCAATGAGTCGAGTTTTTCGGCGTTTACTTTTTGCTTTTGGAGCAAACTGTTTCATCAAATCAGCCTGAAATTCTCCATAGATTTCAGCAGTTATTGAGTCAATTTCATAAATTAAAATATTCTTCAAAAAATCTGTAACACGATTAAGATTACTTTCCCGTTTTTGGGAATTTTCTGCCATATATATTAACTCAGCTTGCACAATGACACAAGTTGCAATTTGTGTTTGAGCAAGCATTGCCAACCTAGCAAGTATATCAGGCTGATTTTTAATCGCAAAACTACAGTGATTGGTATCCAACAAATACATGAAATTTTCTAATATACTTCAATTATTCATCTTCGTTTTCCTCAGTTTTAATATAGAACTTGCTACGAGATTGATGCACTAACTCTAAACACTCATCAAAGTCATCCCCTTCCCATGGACCAAGGTTA
>JAAHHL010000343.1 GCA_010672185.1 Caldora sp. SIO3E6
TGCTAAAGCAAAGATACCAGGCTCAATTAATAAAGAAACTGTTGTTAACTTTCAGGGGCGCCTATTTTAATATGTTAAGACTAAGAAAAGACAGTAAGACTTTCTCATCCATCTTCAAGAACACAAAATCACTCAAGATGAAATCACTACTCCATAGTGAGCAAGCAGTAACACACAATAAGTCTTGTGAGACTCAAAGCGGAGATACTACCTCTGAAGAATCATTAAATGATCTAGTTCGTATAGCTGCCCACATTTGTGGAACACCAGTCGCCTTGATTAGCTTTGTTGAGGATAACCATATGTGGTTCAAGACACAAGTGGGGTTAGATGCCACAGAAATGAAGAGTGTTCTTGAGTTGTGTACTGTGGCTCTACCACAAGATGAAGCTATTGTTATTTCTGATATTAGGATTGATGAACGATTCAGCAATAGCTCAGTGGTTACCTCACACCCTTATATACGGTTTTATGCTGGTTTACCCCTAATGATCTCCTCAGGGCAGGTGTTAGGCTCTCTTTGTGTTATGGATCATATCCCTAGGGAGCTTAGCCAGAAACAGATGAAGATGTTGTCGGCTTTGAGTGATCAAGTAATCAATCAACTTGAGCAACAGCAAAATCTATATACTCTCACTTACACCATTTATGAGGATCAGCAAACACAACAAAAACTGCAAGAGAGTCAAACTCGTCTAAAGTTACTTAACAGCATATCGACCCAAATCACTGCAGGAATGTCAGTTTATCAAGTTATTGAACATACAGTTAAACAAATCAGCGAACATTTTAAGAGCTTCAGGGTAGTCTATTCAACCATTGATGAGCAAAAAATCACTGTCCTTTATTCCCTACAACCCCCAACCATGCCACCCCTGGACAAAATCATCCCGATCATGTCTGGTTTGCCAAAATACTTTGATCCCTTGCGCAGTTTTCAGCCAGTTGTTACGGAAGATTTAATCAAGGCTCTTGGGTTTGAACCCTTTGTTGATAAGCTTTTGTCTTTTGGTATCAAAGCTATGGTCAATGTACCATTGCATCACTCAGACAAATTAGTAGGTTTGCTGTGTCTGGATTCCCCTAAACCCCGCCAATGGAGTGAGCATGAGGTTGGAACCCTCACTCAAGTCGCGGAATACCTCTCTTTTGCTCTTAAAGAAGCTCATGCACAAGAGCAGCGCTTTCAAGCTGAAGCAGCACTACGACAGCAACATCAGCGAGAGCGCTTATTGAGTAAGATTACTCAACAAATTCGCCGCTCCCTTGATTTAGGGAAAATTCTTGATACCACTGTTACGGAAGTTCGACATTTTTTCCAGGCAGAGCGAGTGATGGCTCATTGTTATCAACAGAACAGAGATGGTATAGCTATCGCTCAATCTGCTCAGCCTTCTTGGATTTCATCTCTAGATGTCAGGATGGATAGATCCTGGTTTGAGAAAGGGGCAAAATTATATCAACAGGGAAATGTTTATGTTATTGATGATATTGAGCAGGTAAAACTTCCCTTTGAATTTCAACAATTTTTAGCTCAACAGCAAGTACAAGCAGCCTTAATTGTTCCCATTCTAGAAACTGAGCAACTGCTGGGGATAATCGCTATCTATCAATGTTCCCAAACCCGAAACTGGAAAACTTGGGAAATGGATTTGTTAGAACAACTAGCCACCCAGGTAGCGATCGCCATCCAACAAGGTAAACTATATCAACAGGTGCAGCAACTTAACAGTGAGCTTAAGCATAAAGTACAACAACGCACTGCCCAACTCGAACAAGCTCTGGATTTGGAAGCTACCCTCAAACGAATTACTGACCAAGTTCGGGACAGTCTTGACGAAAATCAGATTTTACAAACAGCAGTCGAGCAATTGGCTCTAGCTCTAGGAGTAGATTGTTGTCAGGCTTCGGTACAGACCAATGAACCGGGAGGTTCTAGCATCTGTTATGAGTATAGAATTTCATCTACCTCTGAGTCTCAATTGAAATCTTCAGCAAAGTTTTCCCAAGTTGACTATCAACAACCACATGAACAGTATTTTCCTTGTTTTTTATTGACTTCAGCGCAAGTGCAGGCTAAGGAAGTAATTTTGGCATATCCGATTGTTGACGAGCAAGGAGTTTTGGGGGAATTGAGGTTAGTGCTTCCACTCTCCCGAAGCTTTAACGATGTAGAAATTCGTTTAGTGCGGCAGGTTGCTAACCAATGTGCCATTGCTTTGCGCCAAGCTCGCCTCTACCAAGCAGCACAACAACAAGCTGAGGCTTTAGAAAAACTCAATCACCTTAAAGATGATTTCCTCAGTACTGTCTCTCATGAGTTGCGCTCTCCCATGACTAATATCAAAATGGCACTCAAAATGTTGGAAATGAACTTAGAGCCATTGGATTTAGGCAATGCCAAGGAAAAAATCCAGCGTTACTTACAAATTTTACAAGATGAGTCTGTGCGAGAACTTATCCTGATTAATAATTTGTTAGATCTTTCTCGTTTAGAAGCAGAGAGTGAACCTTTGGAGTTAAGTACGATTAAACTACAAGACTGGCTCCCCGAAATTATTGAACCTTTTGTGACTCGTGTTCACAACCAGCAACAACTGTTGGAGTTAGAGCTTCCAACTCAACTGCCCCCCTTAAACAGTGACCAACATGCTTTGGAGCGCATCTTAGGTGAACTGCTCAATAATGCTTTTAAGTATACACCAGCTGGAGAACAAATTACTGTCTCAGCACAGGCAACAGAAAAAATGATGCAATTACAAGTAAGCAATTCTGGGGTGGAAATTGCTACAGAGGAACTTTCTCAAATCTTTGAGAAATTTTACCGCATTCCTAACCATGACCCTTGGAAGCATGGTGGCACAGGTTTGGGATTAGCACTAGTGAAAAAGTTAGTAGAGCATTTGGGAGGAAGTATCCAAGCAGAAAGTTCCGCTGCTCAAACGATCTTTACTGTCCAACTTCCTCTTACTCAGAATTGTTACAGTGAAAGCTGCAAAGGGAAAGTTGAAGAATTTGTTTAATTTATACCAAATCAGGTATACATAAAAATATTATATCCTAGATTGTATACAACATATATACAAACTTATTCCTATCTATTCAAAACAGGGGTAACTCACCCAGGTTTGTATTCTATACACAAAAAAGCGATCAATTTAAATCAACATTAATAATACCACCAGAGCCAACATTGGAGTCAAGGCAGGTTCTGTATTCTGCTACAAGCTAATAGCAATTTTCTTGAGCCGTGAAGAAAGCAACTTCAGTAATTGAGGGGTGAACGAAATTGTGCATGGGATTTCCATTCGACCCTTCCCCGCCTCTCCACGTCTGCTAAACTCGTTTCTCCACTCCTTTTTTCGTTTACCTGTAATTGAGGGTCTTGCCCCTCAGTCGCTCAGTTAAGTAATCATGCTTAATTAATAACTATCCTCTAATTAAGGTCTGATCAAATTTTTTTTGTGAGGCTTAAATGCCAGGATTTAGTAGAGTAGGTCAGCATAATCTAGGCAATAAAAAATTGCATAACTTTTGAAGGCAGAGAAGTAATGATGATTGCACTCTGCGAATCAATAGCGCCTGCAAATACCCTAATAATTAAGGGCTTTATGAAAACTTAAAGCCCTAATTAGTGAGCAATATTAAAAACAAAGTCATGGAAAACATCGGTGACCAATTAGCTCGTTGCCCTTTTAGCGGTAAAGCGAGAACTTTGACAACAGAACAATACTTGACATTAGCTCAGATATCATCTGAAGAACTCAAAAATATTAACAATGTTGAATATTGGTACGAAAAAGGCTTAAGGAGTGTATCCCCATTTGAAAAAATTGACCCGGTAACAGGTTTTATTCCTCCTAAATCACCAATAACTAGATTACCCGTAACTCATAAAGCGTGGGATATTTTGGCAAGCAAACTGCCAGAGTTGATGAGAACAAATAGTGTGGCTGAGTATCTAACACAGATGCCTTGTTTGTCAGCTATGGCTCTTCCTCAAGAATTTATTTATCGTGCATCGGTGATCATCGGTTCTGCTGCTCACGCCTATGCATATGCAGAAAATGCCTATTGTCAACAAACTTTTCATTTAACTCCCTCATCAGCAAAAGCCAAGGAGCGGAAATTACCAATTTCCCTAGAAATTCCTTATCAAGAACTGACCCAAAGGCTTAATCGATCCAGTCCACAAGCCTTGATCTATGAATTTGCCTTATACAATTGGAAATTTAAAGCTGGCTCGCCATCTAAATTTAATTGCCATAATTTAACTGAATGTCTTGATAATTTAGAACTATTAGTTCCCATATTTGGTAATGAAGCAGAAAGAAGATTCATCCTCAGCTTTTTCATGACAGAACTGCTTGCTGGACCTTGTGCAGGATTAATCGTCGAAATTTTTCGATGCATTGAATCAGACGACCAGGATAGATTATGTTCTGTTCTACTTGAAATGTGTGGTCATTTAAAAAGATGCAATTTAATGCTAAAAAGCAATATTCCTCTCAACGAAAATCATCGCAATTATTTCAACTCTCCCCTGTGGACAAAGACTGTCGCGCCTTTGTGGGCTGGTGCTAGACACGGAGAAGTAGGAATCAGTGGAGGAGCCTCTCCTTTCTTTATCATGTTTGATAATTTGATTGCTAGAGATAGATACGAAGGTAATTTAGGTCATCAAATTATCAACAAAGAAAATAACAACCCTCTTTCCTTCACCCACAGACATTTTCTCAACAGCATCCGAAAAATTAAATTGCCAATCTACATTACAGAATCAAATAATTCTCGACTACATCATGCTTTTTTGGAACTTTGCAGATTGTACAATGGAGATTATGGCTACCATGCAATTCACAGAAAAATTGTTATGGGATATATGCTGGTAGGCACAGCTTGTGGTAGAGGAAACACAAACTCAGGAACTTTACAATGGCATGATAATAATGCAGTATTGCAACTAGATAAAGCATTTGAAGGTTCTAAGCAAGAAAGAGATTTGGGCATAGATGCTAACCAAAGAACGTTAAAGTGTCAGTTAATTAAATCAAAAAAAATTGGCAACAAGACCAAAGAGTTAGTCTTTGATGTTAAAGATAAAATTTTTAGAATTTATCCAGGAGATAAAGTTGCTGTAGTTCCCCAAAATGATTCCTCACAAGTAGATGGGATTTTAAAAATTTTCAAAAATTACAAGTTCAATAATTTTAAACCAAGTAAATGGTGGCATAAATTCTTCCATTTAAATGATATTAATCTAGACAAATATTCGCCTAAATATATCATTCAGACAATTCTAACCTATGGAGAATTGAGCAATTTCGAGCCATCAAACCAACAAAATATTTCGGATATAGGAAAGTGTATCAACTCTCTAAGACCCATGTCACCTAGGCTATACTCTATCTCCTCTTCACAGCATGAGTTGGAGAAAAATGCAGAGCTCAGATTAACCATCGGACTGCTAGAGTATCAAAATCAAAATCAAAATAATTTTGGCATATGCTCTAGATATCTTTTTAACTTAACAGAACAGGAGACTGTCAATTTTTCTTTAATAAGCTCCAATTGGAATATTCTTTTACAAAAACATAAATCTCTAGTTATGATTGCTGGAGGTACAGGCATTTCTCCGATGATGGCTTTGTTAAGAAATCGATTATTTTTGGAGAAGAGTAATAATATACTATTCTTTGTGACCAAGGATACTAGTAGTTTTTATTACAAAGATGAAATAGCTCAATTGTTGAAGCTGGGCAATCTATCATTTCATGGAGCTTTTACTAGAAATTGTCAATACGAAGCCGAGGATTTAATTTTCAGCAAGAATGATATACGTCATTTATTGATTGAGAATAAGCAGCTGATTATCGATAAACTGAAGGATGGGGCTTATTTTTTCGTTTGTGGAAGAGTTGGTTTTGGTCAAACAGTCCGTAATACTATCCAAGAAATAACCAACATTTCTGAGCCAGAAATGTATTCGATGATTGCCAATGGCATATATAGAGAAGAACTTTTTACAACGCACCAAGAGACAAAATTGTCTGTAATCGATGAAATAGATGTGATACTCAATTCAGACTATTTTGTTATTGACAATAATGTTTATGACATTTCCAAATATAAATATGAGCATCCAGGTGGAGCAGAGTTGTTTCTTTCTGCTACTGAAGAAGACTACAAAAGGCAGCATGGAAATTGTCCTAATGTCAATAATATATTAAAAACACTTCATGTAGGAAGGATTAAATCTAGAAGCATGAAAAATATTGCTCCTCGTCAGTGTGATTTTTATTATCAATTAAGGGATATTTTAAAAGCGTCTTGCTCTAGTCTCAAAAAATTTATTGCCACAACTAATATTCAAGATAAAGATGCTAATACGATTATCCTATACGAATTAGCATACATGACTTTGGATGTTTATTTGAAACCAGTCATCCTACTCGTGATGAATATCGATAAAACACTTGACTCTAAAGCAAATACTAATACTTCAATTGAAAATAGCTTAAGTTATCTGAGTATAGATAAGTATGATTACGACTGTTATCTAGAGAGAATAAAAAGCCTAGAACCAGAGCAGATTTGCTATACCTGGTCTACTGTAAAAGAAGCTGGTAGTAATATTTTAATTGCAATACGAGATATTACTAATTTTTATTTAGATCATGTAACGGATAAGGATATATTTGAGTTTGTAACTGAAATTAAACAGGAATGTAGTTTGTATTTTAACAAGCTATATCAAAATTAATAGAGTATTTTTCACCTACTCTGAGAACCGGATTTGATATGACTTGTTAATAGGCAAAAAGGCATAATTTTACCAAACCCAAGATTAGTTTCGAGGCAGGCTTTGGAGTCTGTTATAGGTTCAATTGCCATTTTTCAGGGAAGCAGCATCAGCTGCAACAAAACTCGATGGAGGAAATTATGAGTCTGACTGTGACTCGACAGGGAGCATCTATACAAACCTATTTTCAGTACGGTGTACAGAAACTGGAGTTTAGACTAAGACAAAATAGACCAGTCTTCTTTAAGCGATCGCGAATCAACTCAAGGCAATCGTGAATCCTCTCCAATCTGTATCAATCTTATTCTCAAGCTTGCCTGTCAATAAGCAC
>JAAHHL010000344.1 GCA_010672185.1 Caldora sp. SIO3E6
TGAGACTAAGGGATTAAAAGAAGAGTAACACCTTCCCCTCAGACCTGAGATTAACTAGGTAAAATTAATCTCAATAATAGTTTGCGTAAATAATACGCAAACTATGTTTTTTTTGTCCAAAGTCCAAATAGACTATTCTCCTCACTAAACTGCTTTCTCTACCAAAAACAAAGAATAATTAACTATCAAGAAGCATACTCAGCCGCAGGGGTCGGGCGAAGCATTTGGATTGGTATGCCTACGTATATGTACTTAAATTATCGCCCAAATGCTTCGCCCCTACTGAGCTCAAAGAGGGTCACGCCACGACAAGGTTATGCGATCGCTTGCTCATAAATTAAAATGACTGAGTAGTCATGGAAAACCCTCCAAACTATAGGTAATCAAGGTTTGAGTAGTTTTATCGACACCAGTCGCCAAATCGCTGAAACTATTGATTTCTCGTTGAGTGGTGTCGATGCCTTACGCAGAAAGGATTTGAGGTATGTATTTGTTGCAATTTTTGAGAGGATAGGTTATGATTTCTTTAGTGGTGTCGATTCGGGTATTCCGAACTCACTGCTAGTAAGGGTTCTAAAAGGGTACTCTTTACAAACCAATTCCTCTGCGCGGGGATGGAAACACTTTAATCTAAACGCCATCATCCAATTAGCAACGAAGGCTTTACAAACCAATTCCTCTGCGCGGGGATGGAAACTCGTCGTGGAAACATAATTGCTAGGTCCGTCCCCCTGCTTTACAAACCAATTCCTCTGCGCGGGGATGGAAACAATTTTAGTAGCAACAGCAGGCAAAGATAGTAAGGACAAACTTTACAAACCAATTCCTCTGCGCGGGGATGGAAACATGAGTAAAAAATCTATGAAAACTCTATGTAACAAGGTTTTTAGGAACCTGCCCCTTGCAATTACCCTGAATCCCTATTAGGAATTTAAATGTTCTAATCAAGAAAGTTTTGACATTGTTGCAGAAACCTAATAGGAATCTCTAAACACCCACCCCAATGGAGATGAACATAGGAAGCGTGTAGCTGATGTAATTTCCATCCTTCAAAAGTTCCCTGACTCTGCTGATATCCCCTAATCTTAAACAACGGTTTCTCTGGCATCACCGTCAGCCGGGAGCGATGAAATTCATGTCCCCAAACTATTGATCCAGCTGGTAGCAGTGGACTTTCTTGCAAAGCAGTTGCTTGCCGATATCCTAAAGTTAGACGCTTTCCCATTACTGTTGTTGTTGGTAATACTCCCACCATTGACCAAGACTGATGCTCAAAATCAGTAATTTGCTCACATAAATACATTAATCCTCCACATTCCGCATAAGTGGGCATTCCCAGAGCAATTACTTTTCTGATAGCTTGAAGAAGATTAGTATTTTCCGCCAGTTGTTGGGCAAAGACTTCCGGAAAACCGCCGCCAAAGTACAGTCCCTGAACTCCCTCAGGCAAAGTTTTATCTATTAGTGGGCTCCAGAAAACTAGTTCAGCTCCCAGTTGTTGTAAGATATCCAGATTATCCTGGTAGTAAAAACTGAAAGCGCGATCGCGTGCTACTGCTATCCTTAGACAGAGGTCATTGGTAACTGGTAACTTGGAAGTAGTAATATCAAGTTTGGATAAACAGTTATCATTTCCTTCTGCCTTCTGCCGTCTGCCGTCTGCCTTGTTTCCAGAGTATAAGTGTTCAACCGGACTTGATATAAGTGGTAACTGATAACTGTAAGAGAGTAGCGGCAACAGTTGTTCCCAATCAAAACAACTATTTCCCAGATGGGCAAGTCGGTCAATCAACTCATCTAATTTAGAAATTTCCGCTGTTGGGACTAGCCCCAAATGTCGATCAGGAATTGTGATATGATCCTGACGGCGCATTACTCCCAGTATAGGCAGTTGCAGTGGCTCTAGAGCATCTTGGAGAAGTTCTAAATGGCGATCGCTTCCTACCCGATTCAACACCAAACCTGCTAATTTAACTCTAGGATCAAAAGATTGGTATCCATGAGCGATCGCGGCGACTGAACGAGATAGACGAGAGCAGTCTAATACCAATAACACTGGTAAGTGCAACAATCGCGCTATATGAGCTGTACTGGCAAAATCATCGGTTCCAGATGCCCCATCAAACAATCCCATTACTCCTTCAATTAGGGCATAATCTACTCCTTGGAGATGACGGGCAAAACATTCCTGGATATAGTTCTCACTGGTTAATACTGGGTCTAAATTTCGGCAAGGACGTCCGGTAACTCGTTGATGGAACATCGGATCAATATAATCCGGACCCACTTTGAATGATTGTACGCGGTTATGCTTCCGGGACAAAGATGAAAGTAGGGCAAGAGTAACTGTTGTCTTGCCCACTCCACTACGTTCACCAGCAATTATTACAGGCATTAGATTAGGTGGTAGGTGGTAGGTTTTAGGTGGTAGGTTTTAGGTTTTAGGTAAATTTATAGCAATTCTTGCATCTGTGAGGTATATCTCCTATTCCCCATTCCCTATTCCCCATTCCCCATTCCCAATAACCAATAACGAACCTACTGTCACCCGATGAGACATACTATAAATGCTCAGAAGTCTGATAGTCCCAAGAGATACCTCCACTCCAACATTGCTCTTTGCATATCATCATCATTATCAAAATATTGGGCAATTTCTGAAGCAGCTTCATCATTTACAGCTAATGTCGGTACATCTTCGATAAGGGAATTATCTAGTGTATCTTCTGAATTAACGGATATAGTTGTTTTGTTTGTATCTTCATTAACGGTGTCAGCAGTTACTGTACTGGTTTTCTCGGTAGGCAAATTTTTCCATTCTGATAGGGTAGAGGATGTGTGTGCAACTTGTTTAGCGTTGGTATTACAATTGAGATGCATAAGGCGTCTTAGTGATCTGATTTAATTTATACAGTTGCAGGATAAAGTCTAACTTTCATTTTAATCATCTAACCAATGACTGTACTCGTTGTGGCGACAAGCAATCCTGGTAAACTACGGGAAATGCAAAGTTATCTGACCGACTCAAACTGGGAGTTACAGTTAAAGCCATCAGAACTGGAAATCGAAGAAACCGGGGATACATTTGCTGCCAATGCTTGCCTTAAGGCATCAGAAGTAGCCAAAGCAACTGGAGAGTGGGCAATTGCAGATGATTCTGGATTGCAAGTTGATGCTCTCAATGGAGTCCCAGGAATTTATTCAGCACGCTATGGGAAAACTGACAAGGCTCGGATTGAGCGGTTATTAAGGGAACTTGGTGAAGAAAAAAATCGGGAGGCGCAGTTTGTTTGTGTTGTTGCCATTGCACGTCCCAATGGAGAGATTGCTCTTCAGGCTGAGGGTATCTGCCGAGGTACTATCCTGTCTTCTCCCCGTGGTAATGGTGGTTTTGGTTACGATCCCATCTTTTATGTTCCAGAGCAACAGTTGACTTTTGCTGAGATGGAGCCAGAAATGAAGCGGCGTTACAGCCATCGTGGCAAGGCTTTTGCTTTACTCTTACCTCAGTTGAGCTAATATGGTGGAACAGGCATCTTGCCTGTGAGCTATCATCGAAACATGCCTCAGTTGAGCTGATATGGTGGAACAGGCATCTTGCCTGTGATATCGTTTCCGGTAGCATTGGAATGATATATTTTTGGTGATGTCATTTGGAATCGTAATGACAGTTTGCTATATAATTCCGATGCAACCGGATTTGATATGATTTATCATCCGAAACATGCAAGGTGAATGTATCTGAACTTGTTGAGGGCACAAGCATTGAGGGCGCAAGCATTGAGGGCGCACGTCGGTGCGCCCCTACACAAAATTATTTCAATATTGCCATTGCCTTGGACATGTACTCACAAGTCTGTGGATCGATCGCGTTACGGCTAGCGTTAGCTACTCCTTCTTGTTGATACATCCTGCTTAGGGATTGCTCAATCTCAGGATTGCCACCCGTGAACTCTTGAATCAGCTTTCTCCATTGCTGGGCAAGGATTTGCACTGGTTCACTGGTTGGTTCTGTGCCTTTTGCCATTTCAGTACGAACCTGCTCAATAAGTTCCTGCCACTCTACTTGTGCTTGGTGCATCTTGTCTTCACCGAGCATTTGCCTTCTTTCCTTGAGTTCTTCGAGCTGTTCAGGGGTATAATATTTTTCAAACATGGTAATTACCTCTATTGTTTGCATAAACTCTTCAATGGAGATGTCCTCTATTGCTTGTTTTTTTTCATATTCAACAAATTTGAAAATAATTCTTAAGTCATATCCAGCACTACAAGCCCAAGAATTTTGAAGTTCACCTTTTAATTTGTGGGTTCTTAATCGCGGATGAAATGATTCTGTAGATAATAATTCTACAGTATTCTGAATATTTTGGGCTGTTTGGGGATTCTTTTTGACAATTTTTCGTGATTCCCTGACAAATGCACTCGAAGGCAGTAAAGCAAATTTCATGCAAGAATTTCCTTCATGAGTTGTTCAGGGGGAACTGGTTGACATTTACCTTCAGCGAACTCTTGTTCAGCTTCTTGAACATCCCTAACTCGTTCAGTTCTTCGACGCTCTCGAAGACGATTTTGTAAGATAATAATTAGGTTTTCTTGGTCTTCAAGGGGAAGTTGATCAGCTGATTCTAAGATTTCTGCGAAAGTTGTTTGTGTCATCAGACTCTTGATTTTATAAAAAGTATAATTTACGTCTAATGTTAATTATAGCAGTGCGATTACCTACGGCACCAGCGAAGCTGATCTCTGTAGGGGTGGGTTTAGGGTCACCGTTAACACATTTGGTGACAATCTTAATGCAAAACTCGCCCAAGTAATAACCACTATTGTTTTGAAGGAACCACAAAGGCACAAAGTTCACAAAGGGATAGTATTTTGTGTTGGCTGATTAATCAATCAAGAAGTTGGGGAGCTCAACATCGGTGAGCGCACTACCATCACTTTACATTGCTAGATCTATAACCAATTACCTACTAGCACAAAAGCTGACCAATAGTAAGGGTGAGCAAATCCTTCCTTCTGTAAAACGGCTAGTTGAGCCCGTCGCAGGGCTTCTGCTTTGGTAACATTAGGTTTGGCTAATTCCTGGTAGAAGTGGTTCATTAAGAAAGCAGTAGCTTCATCACTGACATACCACAGAGAAGCAGCGGTACTACGAGCCCCTGCTCGCACAGCTACCCCGGCTAATCCCAAAGCTGCTCGGTTGTCTCCAGAGGCAGTTTTGCAAGCACTGAGAACGAGTAATTCAATGGGGTTAGTTTGCTTGGTATCAGCACGTAGAAGAGTATTGAGTTCTTCAATTTGCAGTTTTCCATCCCAGGTGAGGAGAAAGGTGTCTTGAGCATTACTACTAAATTCACCATGAGTTGCTAGATGAACTACTGGGTAAGCATTGTCATTGACTGCTGTTTTAAAGTTGATGTCGGTGAAGGACTTATTGAGTAGGATATCCGCAGGAACTTGAGCTTGGATGCGCTCGAGTTCTTGATTTACATTGGGTAGTGCTTCAAACCCATGACGTGCCTCGGTTAATCCACCAGAAAGAACTTGGATTTGCTCTCTAACTAAAGGTTGGGGATCTATTAGTTCTAAACTGGGAGCAAGAGCAACCCCATATTTTTCTACGACATACTTATCTCCATCATAGAGGGCAGCAATAGAGATATTGCGTAGTGCTCCATCTAAAATAAACACCAGATTTTCGATGTTATGAGTTGCCAAGTCGGCTTCTATGGGACTAATTAACCAATTATGGACTTTTTGGGAGAGATCCAAACGTTTCTCATTGAATCTTCGCTCCCTTTTAATGGCTAGAGAGGCCCTTAGTTGAGTAAGAGTATCTTCGATTTTTTCCTGGGATAAATTAGTGGTGTAATGGTGCAAATCTTGTCCCGGTAGGGCAAGAATTACTTCCAGGGAATTATCTAAAATAATTGTATAGAAAATGGCGGCAGTTGGGTCTAGGTCATCAATAGAGTGGGATGTAGTATCTAGGCAGGCATCCCGAAAAAAGTTGTCTAGTTCTGCTAACTGGAGAGCTTCAATTACTTCCCTGGCTTGTTCGAGGTTGCCTTGATCAGCTTCCGGTTGCAGCAATAACTCTGCTAGCTCTCGGTAGACTGGTTCGACACTTTCCTTAAAGGAAAACTGAACATCTGAACTAATGGCAACTAAATCGCTACGTATGGACTTGAGGATATTCTTTGATTGAGTATAGGCAATAATTGCTTCCTCTCGCTTTCCTTGTTCCTTGAGAATCCTACCCAGCTGCCATTGCCACTGGTAAGCTAAATCAGGAGCATTGCTGGCAATCAGTAAGGCTTTCTCTGTTAGCTCAATGGCTTCCTGCCAACGCTGGTGCTGTTCATACAAATTCCCTAAAGTTCCCAATCCATAAGCTTCGGCTCTTTTGTCTCCTAAGTTTTGAGCTTCTTGAATTGCTCTGGCTAATAATTGAGCTACATTTTGCTCATTAGTAATTGTCTCCCCCTTCATCAAGCTCCGAGCCAGATTAATGCGGGCATAAATTGCTTGCTGATTAGGAGGCAATTGGTTTAATTGAGACTGGATTTGAGGTAATAAAGCCTTTGCCTCTGACCATTTTGCTTGGTTTACCAACAAGTTCAATTGATTGAGCTGTGCCTGAATTTTAATCCCTGGTGAAGTAGCTTCCTCAAAAGCTAGTTGATAATACTCTAGGGCTTGTTCGGGTTTTTGCTGTAACCTGGTAGTATTACCTAAACTGAGGAGGGTAGCAGCAACGGCTTCTGAGTTGAGTAATTTTTCGGCGATCGCTAAACTCTCTTCTAAAGTTTCTTGGGATTGATTTAACTGACCCACTTTCTGCAAGACATCACCTAAGCTTTGGAGAGCTTTGGCTTTAAGTAAACTATCCGGTTTTTTTTCCAGAGTTGTTTGGATTTGCTCTAAGGTTTTAGTCGCCCGAGCATAGAATCCCATTGCTCGTAAAGCTTGAACTTGGTTAATCTGGCTTCTCGTATATCCGGTAGGGTCATTAATTTGTTGATAGCGATCGCTAGCTTGTTGCCAAGTTACTAGAGCTTGTTCCAGTTCTGGCTTTCGTAATACCTGCAGTGGTGGCATGGGTGAGGGTGGCAATATAACGATCAAA
>JAAHHL010000345.1 GCA_010672185.1 Caldora sp. SIO3E6
TGATTTGTTCGGTACACTCGTGATCAATAATTTCCAGACGCCGCTTCACTTCCGGAGCTAAGTCACGACGTTTCAGCAGCAATTTAGTTAGGGTACGAATGGTAGTTAGAGGTGTGCGGATCTCGTGAGTTAGAGCTTGTAGCAATTCCACATCGGGGGTTGCTTCCTCCAAATTGGGAATTTTTTTAGCTCCTCGCTCCTCAGTTTTGACCATTGGTTGCCAGCGAGGCTGTTTGTCTGGATTAAAACTGGGCTGCTTCTGGAAAGTTGTACTAGTTACAGCTTGCTTATTTGTTTGCAGTGAGTGATGAAGGGATGTAAAGGTATTCACATCAGATTGGGTTCGCTCCGATTGAGCAATTAAATGCTCACAAGGAACTGATATGGTGTCGATTTGTTCCGTTTGAGGGGTTGCTGGTAGGTTCTGTAGGAGTAGACGACTAAATTGCATCACCGTTCGGTAATCCGGCGTTTGGGGTGGAAACTTTTGGACTAGAGCCTCTAGGTGATGGAGTTGATGGGAACTAGTTAACAACATCCGAGGATACAAAGATGCCCAAGCTTGTTGAACATCTTGAGGATCGAAGGAAAACCGAAAGGCTCGATTACCATTCTGATTATCCCCCGCAGCCATGACCAAACTAAAGCTAGGGGAAAAAACCACACAAAATTGCTCTTTTGCCAAAGGATCCCCTGGGAGCAAAGGTAGCTCATAGGCAGTACTAGTCATCTGTTGAGTCTGGTAGGTTGTTGCCGGAGGCAACAAACAAGGCATCCCAGCCAAAGGATTGAATAATTCGTAAGTAAAAGTTCCTGTCTGGAAGTGAGCCAAGACATCTGGGTTACATAAGACCGGTGTCGGACCAGCTATAATCAATCCTTGAAGGGATGAGGAGCGACTAGCAGTCCCATCAGAGTCTAAGGGGGCAATCGCTTCTAAGAGTAACTGTTCTAGGGAAGCGATCGCACTTGACCATTCCCGCTGGGCTTTGGCTACTGCGGTATCATATCCTTTTGTCTTGCGATTGGCTGCATCTTGTTGAGCAACCTGCTCCTTGAACCCATTCTGTTGAGCCTGGGTCAAAATTTCGCTTAAGTTAGGCAAAAACCATTTTTGCACCACGATTTATCACCATTAACTGGGAGTCCAGTACTTATAAATGTTTGTTCTCTTGATTAAGAGGATAACCATATTATCTATCTTTCTCAGGTAGTAGAACCGAACCTATCAGTCGCAATTGCCGTTTCTGATGAATCTGAGATAGAAAGACAAGGCAAGTATTTATACTCACTAATTCTCAATTCTCAATTCTCAATTCTCAATTCTCAATTCTCCATTCTCAATTCTCCATTCTCCATTCTTACGCCGTCTGACTCAAAGTATCAGTAAGATAATTAGCTGCAGCTTTAACTAGAGCGATCGCATTTTCGTAAATCATCCGAGTTGGCCCCAAAATACCCACGCTGCCCACAGGTAAATTATCCTGCTGATAAGTAGCACAAACTAGGGTACAGGTACGCATTGGTTCTAGGGGATTTTCCGAGCCAATGCGCACTTTCACCTGAGACTTCGATTCCGGATAACTGGGTAACTCAAAGATTACTGGCCAAAGTTGCTCTTGTTCCTCTTCCAAAAGGTGCAAAAGCATCTGGACTTGCTGCAACTCAGAAAATTCTGGCTGACGCAACACTTCTGAGAGTCCACGAATCATAATGGGTGTAGGAACAGGTGCTTGGGCGCGACGGTTCAACTGAGTCAACAAAGTCTTGACAAAGTCCGTATACTGGGCAAATTCTCTGCCTAGTTCACTCCAATTTAAGGTAGCTAGTTCACCTAATACTCGTCCCCGCAACTTACTATTCAAAAAATTAGATAATATCTGTAACTCCCGTTCGATATTCGACTCATCAACTAAAGTCTGATCCTCTGATTGGGGTAGTTCCATCAAAATCGATTGAGTTTCATAGGCATCTGTTACTACAATCAGCATTGCTTGTCCTGCCTCAATTTGCATTAACTGCAAATGCCGTAAGCGGGTAGTACGATTTTGAGGCATAGTAATCAAGGCAATGTAACCACTGATGCTAGCCAAGATCTGTGCCGCATCTCGTAGCAATGCCTCAAAACTCGCATCTTCGCACTTCAGTTGATCTGTGAGCATGTGCCCCAGTTGATGTCCCAAGGTATCCGAAGGAGCCATCAGTCGATCAACATAAATGCGGTAGCCAGAGTCAGAGGGAATCCTGCCCGCAGAAGTATGGGGTTGATACAAAAATCCAGATTTTTCCAAAGCGCCCATACAAGTGCGAATTGTCGCAGGACTAACACTAAGGTTGAAACCCTGTGCCAAAGCTTTGGAACCAACTGGTTCTGCCGTCGCAATGTAGTGACGGATAGTACAAGCAAGAATATGTTTTTGCCGATTAGTCAGACGCATCTACTAGCAAAATGTGAACAACCAGTGAATTCAATCAGGTTTTAGGAAGATGCAAATCCCGTTAACGTTGTTTTTAAGATAACAGAAGAAAGTCACGGGGAGCGAATTCAGCTAAACTTCTAAGTAGGTTTGGATAATTATAGTTAGGCAGTGAGGACTTTCATTTGTCCTTTGTCATTGGTAAGAGTTTGACCTATGTTTACTTTTCTTAACATAATTCAGTTTATTTGCACGTACCTACTCAGCTAGTACAGCGCTGCGAAAATAACCCGTCACAAAAAAAAGCTTAAAAAGCCTCCTGCCTCCTGCCTTCTGCCTCCTGCCTTCAAAGCACTAGTACTGAGGAATACGATAATCGACCCTGAGTGAGTAAGCATCAATACCCCCCATCACATTTTTAACATTGGTGAATCCTTGAGTAAGTAACCATTGACACATTTGAGCTGAGCGACTGCCATGATGACAGATAACCAAGGTTTCAGTATTGGGGTCAAAACGAGTGGTAATTTGGTCTGACCATTCAGCAAATTCACTCAAGGGTAGTATCTCAAAGCCTTCGATCTTCGCGATCGCAACTTCCTGTATTTCTCGCACATCAATCAGCTGTAGCTCTTCAGGAGACTCTGCCATACGCTGAGCTAGTTGTTCAACGCTGATTTCGGGAATGGGTTTATTAAAAGATTGTGCTGCCATCAAATTTTATCTTGTTTATTGTTCTTTGTAGGGCGTGAAAGCTGTTAACTAAGGCATTTTTTCTGCTATTTATAGTATAGTCTCTCACAAAAATGTTAAACTAATAAGACAATAAACTCGATTTGTACTCTATAGTTGAGTAAGGTCTTAATATTAACGGAGGTTAATCATGATAGATCGTGCTGCTCTATTAGCTCGAATTACACAAACTCCTGGAAAATGCGGCGGTCGTCCTTGTATTCGAGAGATGCGAATTAGAGTCAGCGATATTCTCGAAACTTTAGCAGATAACGTCCCGGTTAGTGAAATTTTAGAAGACTTTCCTGATCTTGAACCTGAGGATATTCAAGCATGTCTGTTATTTGCTGCACTTCAAATCGATTTTCCTAAAGTAGCGGTATGATTTTTTGGTTAAATGCTCAACTACCCCCTAGCTTGTCACAATGGCTGACTGATACATTTGGGGTTAATGCCTTGGCGCTTCGGGATTTGGACTTGAGAGAAGCACAAGATATTGATATTTTCACCGCAGCAAAAACTAATGGATTGGGAACAGTTATTATTACAAAAGATCGAGATTTTGTTGATTTAGTAGTTCGTCAGGGAATTCCACCTCAAATTCTTTGGTTAACTTGCGGAAATATCAGTAATCGAGATTTAAAACGTATTTTTATTAGTGCTTTTCCAGAAGCATTAACTTTATTAGAGCAAGGCGAACCTATTGTAGAAATTGGTAGAGCCTAATTTCCGCGCAATTTTTTCATCAAAAGAGATCCCCTAGAGCACCAATATTGATTACATTACCAAAATTAGGGCAAGCTATCGGGAGCAACACCTAATTGTAAAAGGCGATCGCGTAACTGTTGGTTTTTCTGGCGTTCTTCCTCTAAAGTAGCTTCTGCTCGTTCAGCTCTTTGTTGTTCACTCTCAGCTCGTTCATCTGGTGTGGGAACCCACTCCCCAAACTCATCATAAAAGCGCAACCACAGTCCCGTTACTCCCTCATAACTCCCTTGCCATAAACCCAATCCTAACCCCAACTCCTCTAGCCACAACTTTCCTTCAGATAGCTCTAACTTCTCGTATTTCCCTGACTGTAAAACAAAACCCCGAAACTGATTCTTATAGCGGTCATAGATGACATAATAAGGGACTTGTAAGATTTCTTCGTAAACTTCCCATTTCGTTGGTTTGGCTTCCTCTTTGCGCTCCGTTTTGCCTAAATCTTCATTCTCTGTACCTGGAGAAGCTAATTCTACCACCAGAAAAGGACTGACTTGCTCTTCCCAAATCACATAACTCAGGCGTAATTCTTGTTGAAGAGTACTGCGCTGAGCCCCCAATACCAAAAACCAATCTGGTCTTTTATACCAGAGAGGATGCTTGCTGTCGTAGTACAGATTCAAATCGCTGGCAATAAAATAATCCTGTTGAGGGTAACGAGGAGATTGACAGGTTTTTTTCAGCAAATCCGGTTGATAATCGTGAAATTGGTCGGGCAAACCAGGCTCCTCTGGATCTTCGCTAGGCAAATCGTACATAGTCGGCAGATTACTTTCACCTCCTGGGAGTGGTTGGAGGTGAGTTGTAGATGAGTTCTGCCTTGAGTGAAGTGTGGGAAGTTGAGCCATTGAGTGAATGGGGATAACGGGTAAGCGAAAAAAGGCTGGGGAGCTGAGGGAGCTGAGGGAGCTGAGGGAGCTGAGGGAGCTGAGGGAGAAGAGAGAACTTATAATTTTTGGACACAAAGCTCAAGAAATCCCACCCAAAATTTCACCTCACCTGGGGATAACAAGGTCTTACTCACAAGTGTACTCCATTCATTAGTACAAAAGACCAATGACAAATGACAAATGACAAATGACAAATGACAAATGACAAAGGACAAAAGACCAATGACAAACCTATAATTAAGCGTGGAATTGGAATAATTTCTCCCTCAATTGCCTTCAGACGCCTTCGGAATCCATCATGAAGTTACGCTTATTTTTTTCTACCCTGGTTGCCATCGTTATTGTACTCCTGCTAAGTGCTGGGTGGGGCTTTTTCTGGTTAACTTCCCAGAGTCCACTGAATTTACTGCGGGAAATGCCTCTAACCAAACCCTCTGCTGCTATCTTTGTACCAAAACAGGCATCAGTAATGACCTCACTGCTGGTAAATCCGGATCGTTTGGAGGAATTTCGGCAACTAGTAGCCAAACCCTTGAATCGAGGACAATCCCGTGCTCAGTTGAACCAACTGGAAAAAAGTCTGTTGGAAAATGCCAGTGTTGATTTAGACTATCGGCGAGATATCCAACCCTGGCTAGGGGATGAAATCACTCTAGCGGTAATCTCCTTAGACTATGACCGCAACCCGGAAAATAATCTGCAACCTGGGTACTTGTTAGCCGTTACTACCAAAGATGCCGAAAAAGCGCGGGAGTTTTTGCAACTGTTTTATTCCAAGCAGGCGATTGCCGGTATGGCCAATATTGCTTTTGAACAGTACAAAGGTGTTAGCCTGATCTATCGCCGTCCTTTAGGAGCAGTAGCAGCATCTATTTTAGGTAGTAACTCCAGCAACATACCAGAAACTTTAACCAGTGCTGTAGTGGGCGATCGCTTTGTCTTGTTTGCCAATCATCCCAAAGTATTGAAAGCTGCCATCAATAATGTCCAAGCAGCCAATCTCAGTTTAGATAACGATGGTGTCTACCAGCAAACATTACAAACCCTCACCGAACCGAGAATTGGTCTAAGCTTTGTTAATATCCCTGCTTTAGCGGCTTGGATTTCCCATCAACCAACCTTAGTACGAGATAGCTTGCAGGGTTCGGAAACTCTAGCGGTGGCTCTTTCTTTGAATCCTCAGGGGTTACTGGCAAAAACTGCTTTAGTTGGTACTCAGCCAAGTGAACTCAGTCTTAATCCCGTCTTAGAGGAGCCAGTCAATGCCCTCAAGTATATTCCCGCTTCCAGTGCTTTAGCTGTTGCTGGTACTGATTTAAACCAATTTTGGGAGCGTCTGTCTACGGGAGCAGAAAGGGATGAATTGCTCAAAGCACTGCTGAACCAATACCTTAACCGTTTGCAATCTAATTTGAAAGTGCAACTACCTCAGGATATTTTCAGCTGGGTACAAGGGGAATATGCCATCTCACAGTTGCCTCGTCGCGATAAAGCTAATCCCGATTGGCTTTTTGTTGCCGAAAAAACTGACAAAGAAGCAGCTCAAGAGTCTATTGAGTATTTAGACAATCTTGCTAAGGAGCAAGGATTGAGTGTCGGGATTTTGCCTCTGGGAGAACAAACCATGACCGTCTGGACAAAATTGACGACATCTGGTAAGCGAAACCGCTTGATGAAGTTAGAAGCAGAGGTTTATGGAGTTCATGCAGAGGTAGGAGATTATGAAATTTTCAGCAGTTCAGTTGATGCAATGGATCAAGCATTAGGGAAAAGAGCCAAGTCACTATTAAATACTAAGAACTTCCAAGAAGCGATCGCTCCGTTACCTAGTGCCAATGACGGCTATTTGTATATCGACTGGAGACAAAGTGAAGCTTTCCTCAAGGAGCAGTTACCAATTGTACGAGTATTGGAGCTAGTAGCAAAACCCTTATTTGACCATTTGCGATCGCTTAGTCTGAGCAGTTACGGTATCGACAATGGTATTCAACGGAGCGATTTATTTTTCCGTTTAGATTAGTTCTCGGTTAGCAGTTCCCCGACTTCTTCCTTTGTGCCCTCTGTGTCTTTGTGGTTCACTCAATTACAATGAATCTAGTGGACTGACACATCTAAAAATGTAGGTTGGGTGAAACGGAGTGAAACCCAACGCAGCACACGACCTTGTTGGGTTGCGCTATCGCTACACCCAACCTACTTATTCTATTATTTTGTGGTAGTATTATTTTATAATGGGTAAAGTGTGAGCCATATAAACTCATTGAGGAAGAAAAATTGTTTCAACAATGAGGACTCTCAGTCTCACCTCTTGG
>JAAHHL010000346.1 GCA_010672185.1 Caldora sp. SIO3E6
AGGAAGCAGGAGGCAGGAGGCAGGAGGCAGGAGGCAGGAGGCAGGAGGCAGGAGGCAGGAGGCAGAAGGCAGAAGGCAGGAGGCAGGAGGCAGGAGGCAGAAGGCAGGAGGCAGAAGGCAGGAGGCAGGAGGCAGTCCCGATGAAAAATTTTTCATCACCATATATGAAAGTCCCTCTCTCCGCGTCCCCGCGTCCCCGCGTCCCCGCGTCCCCGCGTCCCCACGTCCCCGCGACCCCGCGTCCCCGCGTCCGGTGCGTCTCTTTCAAGTCAGAAGAGAAGGAAGCTTGTGCAGTAAGCTTTTTTAACTGATGGGTTATTTCCATGCCCGCTGCACTAGACTAAATGGGGTGTAACTTCAGTATAAATACTGAGAATAAAAAAAGCGCTTGACAATAAATCATTAAATCAAAGATAATGGATAATTTTCCTGAACCAATAGCTATAACTTGATGAGTATCCTATCACTGGGTTCAACCATTGTTAAGGACAGTTAAAGGTTCTCAAAACCCAAGGGAAATAGAGGAAAATTGACCTATGTCTATCGAAAAACTGCAACCTGCTGACAAAGGAGCCGTCGGCGTTTACATGCCCTACTACCAGGGAGCCAAACGTAATCTTTTACCATTGGCAATCAGTCTGTATCAAAAAGGTTCCTTAGAAGGGCAACGGCGGATTGAAGGGGGTGATGGCATCCCTTTTATTGCCACTTGGTTTGTTTCCAAGTTGCCTGCAGAAATGACTCGTTGCCGTTTCCAGTTCGATGGCAACGCAGAACTAAGTTACGAAGTGAGTATGGCTAATTCTGAGTTTATCAATTACTTAATCGAAGTAATTATGAACTTCCGGCGATCGCGCGTAACGGATTTTTCCCAAACATTTTATCGCAAACTACTGCGCATCGAAGAATAAACACAGTTGAAACTAATAAGGAGAAAAGGAAGGGGTGGCACAAACCAAACATTTGCTAGTCGGGTCAACAGAAGCTTACAGTGGTAAATCAGCAGCGATCCTAGGAATTGCTCATCAGCTGCAACAACGTAGTCTCGACCTTGCCTACTGTAAACCATTGGGAACCAATTTGAGAGCTAATCAACCCAATGCCCTCAAAGAAGATGTTGAGTTTATGGCTCAAGCGCTTAATTTGTCCCCACAAAAAGTGCTACCCCCCCTCATATCCCTAGAAGCTGACACCATTCAACAGCGCTTGCAGGGAGATAAATCAACCAACTACCATCACTCCCTAGAACAGTATCTCCAACAATTGAGTGGGGATCTCATTTTATTGGAAGGACCGGGAACTTTATCGGAAGGTAGCCTATTTGACTTATCCCTCCTCGAAATGGCTCAGATTGCTGATGCTTCCATTCTACTAGTCGCTCGCTTTCATTCCGTATTGCTCGTAGATACCTTGTTATCTGCTAAGCAACATTTAGGTAATCGTTTGCTAGGGGTTTTAATTAACGATATTCCCAACGAGCAACTGTCAATGGTTCAAACCACAATGCGCCCTTTTTTGGAACAACAAGGTATTTCCGTTTTGGGCATGTTACCAAGTAATGAGCTACTGCGCAGCGTCAATGTGCGAGAATTAGTCAATCAATTGCAAGCAGAAGTTCTTTGCAGTTCTGAGCGATTGGACTTAATGGTGCAAAGCTTGACAATTGGAGCGATGAATGTTAACTCTGCCCTAGAATATTTGCGTAAGGGAATTAATATGGCGGTGGTAACAGGAGGCGATCGCACAGATATTCAAATGGCAGCCCTAGAAACCTCGACTCATTGTTTGATTCTAACCGGTCATTCGCCACCACAACCTTTTATCCTCCACCGTGCCGAAGAGGTAGAAATCCCGATTCTGTCCGTTGACCTAGATACTCTAACTACAGTTGAGATTATCGATGATGCTTTTGGTCATGTGCGTCTCCACGAACCAATTAAAGTACAGTGTATTCAGCAGCTGATGGCAGAGCACTTTGACTTTGAGCGGTTGATTAGTCAGCTGGGTTTGGCAACTGCTGTGCCGACTGGTTGAAGTAGGTGGTAGGGGTTAGGTGGTAGGTGTTAATAAGGCTCAGTAATCCCTCACCCTTCCTCTCCCCTATTCTTATTCAAACTGAGCTTCAATTTCTGCTACTTCTGATGGACTAATATATATCCAGACTCCAACCATTTTGATAGGTTTCGTGCCTGCCACAGTCGCCCATTTTGTAATTTAGGCTGATCTAGCAGGGCAATATTGTGATAACAGGTAATTAGTCCAAGTACTGCTTGGACAATTTATTCCTCTAATCACTGATAATTCCCTTCTACCTTGCAACCTTCTTCCTTATCTACGTAATTTTCAGTAGCAATGAGGGTGACTTTTTATACTTCAAATCCAACAAAAGAAGATAGCTTGCACCTTATAGTTCCCAATTCTAAATTCTAAATTCTAAATTCTAAATTCTTCATTCATCGTGTCCAAATACATACCCACCTTTATCCTTGCCTCCGCTTCACCTGCTCGCAAACGCTTATTGAACACTGTAGGCATTGAACCAGTGGTTTTTCAGAGTAACTTTGATGAATCTCAAGTAAAGTTAAACGAGCCAGTGTCTTTGGTGGAAACCCTAGCGCTGCACAAAGCAGAAACTGTCGCTGCTCAATTTAGCAAGGCTTTAGTATTAGGCTGTGATTCAGTATTGATGGTTGGGGGTGAAATTTACGGGAAACCAGCTAATCCCCAAGAAGCGATCGCTCGTTGGCAGCAAATGCGAGGCACTGTCGGCGAAATATACACCGGTCATGCTTTGTTGGACTTATCTGGTAATCAAACTATAGTACGCTGTGGCATTACCAAAGTTTACTTTGCCCAGGTGAGCGATCGCGTGATTTCTGAGTATGTTGCTACAGGAGAACCCCTCAAATGTGCTGGTAGCTTTGCTTTAGAGGGTCGAGGAGGATTTTTAGTTGACCAAATTGAAGGCTGTCACAGCAATGTTATTGGTCTGAGTTTACCACTTCTACGTCAAATGCTTGGTGAACTTGGATATGAGGTTACTGATTTTTGGCATTGAAGGTTGTTAATAAGAATTAATATAGCGTTTTGATGCCTAGTCAGATTAATTGCCCCTAATTAAAACTTCTCCCCATCTGTTACGTTACTCCTAACTATGAATATTTAAACTAGTACAGCAGGCATAAGAATAATCTATAAGTTAACAAAAGGTTAAAAATTTACTAGACAAACTTTCTTTCCTCTGAGCCTCCGGTTCCCCTCCTTGGAGGGGTTAGGGGTGGGTTCTGCCTCCTGCCACCTTCTTTCACTAATGATTATTTTTCTCTAGGTATAGAGATTTTTAATTGTATATACTTAAATTAAATAAAGTTACTTATTACTAAATAAAGTTCAATAAAAGTGATAAAAGTCGGAGCATTTCGGGAAAAACGGCGAAAATTTGTGAAGGAATTACCTGTAATACCAAATTTGAGGTGGCGGTGCGCGAGAAGAGAAATCAGTTTCAAACCCTAGCCAATTTATCCCCAATTGGTTTATTCCGCACCGATGCGGAGGGACAATTCCAAGAAGTCAACCAGCATTGGTGCGCAATGGCGGGAATCACTCCTTCAGAAGCATTAGGAGAAGGTTGGTTACAAGCTATTCATCCTGATGACCGGGAGCGGGTGTTCCAAGACTGGTATAGTAATACTACTCAGAAAAACTTACCCTTAGCTCCAAGAGGCAATATTGAATATCGCCTCTTGCGTCCTGATGGCACGATTACTTGGGTGTTGGCTGAACTGGTAGCAGCCAGAGACGCTAACGGCTCCATCACTGGCTATATCGGCAGTCTGACCGACATTAGCACTCGCAAGCAATTGGAAGCAAAGCTGCAACATCAGGTGGGCTATAATCCTGTAACAGGTTTGCCTAACCAAGCAAGGTTTCCCCACTACCTTGAGGATTTAGGCTCAAAAAGTTGCCCTATGCACTTGGAAAAAGAACTCACAGAAGCAGTGAAAAGCTGCCGAGACTTTGTCGTGCATTACCAACCTATTTTTGCTCTGAAAAGAGGGGAAATTCTAGGCTTAGAAGCACGAGTGCGCTGGCAACATCCCACTTGTGGGATGGTATTTCCCGATGATTTTATTCCTTTGGCACAAGCAACGGGACTGATTATTCCCCTAGAACAATACATTCTCTCTCAAGCAGCACAACAGTTGCGCTTCTGGCAGTTAGCATTCCCTACCTCAGGGAATTTGACCATGAGTTTGCACCTGTCTCCTCAACAATTCTCCTCCCCCGGCTTGATTGAGCGCATTGAGCAAGTGCTTCAGGAAACCGGTTTACCCGGTAGCAGTTTCAACCTCGAGATTACCGAAGGGACTTTCCTCAATGATTCAGAAGAAGTGGTGAGCCGACTTTTGGAGTTAAGTCGCCGGGGAATTAGCTTATCAATTGATAATTTGGGCATGAATTACTCCTGTCTCTCCCAGTTAGCTCACTTGCCAGTAAATACTTTAAAGATTAACCGCTCTTTAATCGAACAACTCAGAGAAGATACTCAGGAAGAGTCGATAGTCTCCACCATAATCAATTTAGCGAGTCATCTTGGTGCAGCAGTAGTGGCGGAGGGAGTAGAAACGCCCAAGCAATTAGAGCAATTAAAACAGCTGAAATGTCCTCAAGTTCAAGGTTATTTATTTTCTAGTGCTTTGGAGGTTGAGGCAGTAACAGCATTGCTCGCATCTTCAGTAGTACCCAGGGAACCGCAGAACAAAGTAGCAAAATTAGTTACTTCTTCCCCATCCCCAGTTTCCCATTCCCTAGAACAGGAATTACTCAAGCTAGCACAACGAGAAAGACTACTCAAACGTCGCTTGGCAAGTCAAATCCGTAATTCCCTGGACTTTAACACTATTCTCAAAACAGCAATCAATGAAATCCGTCAATTATTCCAAATTGATTGTTGCCAGTTTTTCTGGTATCGCCACGATGTGGAGCCACCCCAATTTGAACCGATAAGTCAGCGTTGTCAATTAGAGTCTGTTTGCTCTGGTTGTACTCAACCTCAAACATCATCAATTAAGGTTTTGGGGGAAATACTGCTAGAAAAACAGCTGCTCCGCATTAATGATCTTGCCACAGATTCCACCATTAATCCTGAAATCCGAGACTTCCTCCAGTCGAAAGGACTAAAATCCCTCTTAGCCATTACCATTCACCCCAATTCTGGACAAGTAGGAGTAATTATCTGTGAGCACAACTACACCCAACACCATTGGCAAGAAGAGGAAGTGCAACTCCTTATGGATATGGCAGAGCAACTAGCGATCGCCATCGATCATGCTAAGCTCTACGAAGAAACTCGTACCGCTGCGACTACTGCCAATACTCAGGCTCAGCAAATGCAACAAGCACTACAAGAGCTCAAGCAAACCCAAACTCAATTAATTCAAACCGAAAAAATGTCGAGCTTAGGGCTGTTAGTGGCTGGAGTTGCCCACGAAATCAATAATCCCGTTAACTTTATCTTCGGCAATATCAAGTATGCCCAGGAATATACAGAAAACCTGCTAAATCTGATACATCTCTACCAACATTATTATCCCCAGCCAGTTGCGGAGATTGGTGAACTCAGTGAAGCTATCGAACTCGACTTTGTGCAGGAAGATTTACCCAGATTAATGGCTTCTATGGCAATGGGAAGTAATCGGATTAAGTTGATTGTTCAGAGTTTACGCAACTTTTCCCGATTAGATGAAGCACAGATGAAATCAGTTAATCTCCATGAGGGCATTGATAGCACTTTGTTAATTTTGCAAAATCGCTTTAAAGCTAAGGCGGAACAATCTGGGATTGAGATTATCAAAGAGTATGGGGATTTACCCTTAGTAGAGTGCTACCCTGGACAGCTCAATCAGGTATTCTTGAATATTATCTGCAATGCGATCGATGTTCTAGAAAATTACCATATTACAACTGAGCCTCCTCAAATTACTATTCGTACTGAAGCTACCCCCAGCAATTTTGTCACTGTCTACATTCAGGACAATGGTCCAGGGATTAACGAGGAAGTAAAAAAACGATTATTCGACCCCTTCTTCACCACCAAACCTGTGGGTAAAGGTACAGGATTAGGACTATCCATCAGTTACCAAATAGTTGTCGAGAAGCATCAAGGCAAGCTCGATTGTATTTCTTCCCCTGGTAAGGGTACAGAATTTCAGATTACCATTCCCGTAAATCAACCAATTTTAAGAACTGTTTGTGAGCAGAAAGCAGACAACAGTTCGGCAAAGCCTTTGCCCCAGGTTAGGCAACAGGTAAGAAGGAGGTTTGCAAGTTAGTTAAAGGCAAAAGGCAGAAGGCAGTTCGGCAAAGCCGTTGCCGCAGGCTGGGCAGAAGGCTCCAAGGGAAGGAAGAAGGTTACAAGGTAGAAGGATATGATATGAAAATATTGTCTTTATTAGACAAAAGTACTCGCGAAAATTTATTAATACTATTCGCTTGTGGTTTATTATTTGAGCTGAGTACTACCTCTTTATTACCGATAATCCCTGCCTACTTAAAAGAAGTTTGCAGCACAATTCAAGAAGTCGGTTTGATAATGGGATTTTTTGCCATAGGTTTAATTTTATCCCGTAACTTTTTAGGGAATATGGCAGATAAGCAAGGGCGCAAGATAGTAATCTTAATCGGCACTATCTCAGGAGTACTTGTGCCTTTAGGTTATTTGTTAATCAAATCTCTTTATGGACTAATCTTCATTAGAATCTTGGGGGGCATTAGTCTGGCTGCCTTTAGCACTGCCTATGATGCTTTAGTGGTAGACTTATCTCCTTATAAATATAAAGGAGAAATCATTAGTTACATGAACTTAGTCAGTCCCTTAAGCTTTTGTCTGGGACCATTAATTGGGGATGTTATTTCTGAAAAAATAGGTTATAACGGAATTTTTTTAGTCTCCTTGGCAATATCTTTGTTGGCAGCTTTTTTTGCTCTGAAAGTTAAGGAAACAAGTATTAAGGCAAATCTTAATTATACAAGCAATCATCAACCCATCAATAATTTTATCAAAAATCAGGTTATCGGACTATTAGGTAGAGACTCCTTCCTGATTCCAACAA
>JAAHHL010000347.1 GCA_010672185.1 Caldora sp. SIO3E6
CTGCGTTCTGCCTCCTGCCTTCTGCCTCCTGCCTCCTGCCTCCTGCCTCCTGCCTCCTGCCTCCTGCCTCCTGCCTCCTCCCTTGCCTCCTGCCTCCTGCCTCCTGCCTCCTGCCTCCTTCCTAGCCTCCTGCCTTTATTCTTTTAAATAATCCTCGCAGAGATCTTTATCGTTATTCTGTTTGCGCTTTAGGTAATTTTTTACCTTATCACATCCTTCTTCAACTAATTCCTTGAGTCCTTTGTCTGGCAACTCTTTCCATTCAGTTCGTTGCTCGAAATCCCACAGAACAACTGTTTTGCTATCACTGGTAATGGCAAGTTTCTGGTTGTCAGGGCTAAAACTCAGCTTGTTGATAGAATCTTTAAAGTCTAAGCTAGCAAGGACTTCGTTTTTTTGATTCCAGAGTCGGACAGTGTTACTGCCATCAAAAGTCGCAATCAATTTGCTATTTGGGCTGAATACCACCTCATAGAATTGCCTGTGAATCGGTTGAAGTTTGGGTTCTTGAGGAGCACTACTATCTACGCTCCAAAGTTTGTGTTTCTCCCACGGATTATCCCAAGATAAAGTAGAGGTAGAGGTTACAATCAACTCGCCGTTGGGACTGAATTCTACCTCATTGAAATGTTCGTGAGCAAGGTCATCGGTATTGAAATGCCTTAGAGCCATGCCTTCTCGCTTTAACAATTCAATTCCGGTCTTTTGCTCATTATCACTGAAGATAGCTATTAGCTGACCGTCGGGACTGAATTCCACTTGATTAAAGTTCTCTGTGCTGAATTCTACCTTATCGGACTGCTCTGTATCGCTTAAGAATTGGGGTTGTTCACCTTCCAAGCTCAGAATTTTAATGGTGGTTTTGTCCTCATTGTTACTGAAAAGAGCCATTAGCCTGCCGTCTGGGCTAAATTCTACTTGGTCGAACTTTTCTTCAGGAATTACCAGTTTGCGTTGTTCGCCCTCCACACTCCAGAGTTTGCCTGTTTGCTTGTTTTCAAAACTATCAGAGATAGCCATAAATTTACCGTCGGGACTGAATTTTATCTCAGGCTCGTTAGCAAGGGTAATGAAACGTATAGGATTCTTATCTTGGTCAGGATTCCACAGTTTGATGGTGGTTTGGTCTTCATTGTTACTGAAAAGAGCCACTAGCCTGCCGTCAGGATTAAATTCCACCTGATCGAACTTCTCTTGAGGAAGTAGAGATCGGATTTTTTTATCCTCTATACTCCAGAGTTGAGCCCTTGGGTTGTCCCCAGATAAACTAGAAGTAACCATCAGCTTGCCATCGGGGCTAAATTCCACTGTCTCGAACTCCTCTTCAGGAAGTAGAGATTGGATTTTTTTATCCTCTATACTCCAGAGTTGAGCCCTTGAGTTGTCCCCAGAGGAATTAGAAGTAATAATCAGCTTGCTGTTGGGGCTAAATTCCACCTGATCTAACTTCTCTTCAGAAGTTAAGAGTTCTCTCTGTTCTCCCTCCAAGTTCCAGAGTTTAGCGTTGGAGTTTTCCCCAGAAGAACTATAAGTAACCATCAGCTGTTTGTTAGGGCTAAAACTGACACTATCTACTAGAACTTCATGATTCAAAAATTTGCGATCGCTATTGTCAACGTTCCAGAGTTTGACGATATTATTCTCATCCAAGGTAGCGACAGTCTGATGATCTGAGTTAAAATGAACCTCATTAACTGCAATATTTGGGTAAAGAGTTTTCAGCTTATTGCCTTTGTCGTTCCAGAGCTTTACAGTCTTGTCATAGCTGGTAGTAGCAATAACTTTACTATCTTGGCTGAAGGTCACTTTATAGACTGGCTTGCTATGACTCGGCAAGGTTGCTATTTCCTTACCCTCCTGGTTCCAGAGTTTGACCATTGTATCTTTACTAGCAGTGACAATTATCTCGTTGTCGGGACTGAACCAGACTCCTGCAATCTCTGCGTCATGGGATAAGGTTTTAGGCCCTCTACCATCGCTATACCTGAGTGTGACTGCTTGATCTTTGTTGTTCTCCCAGGTAGCAAGCATCTTGCCATCAGAACTAATTTCTCCTCCAAGAGAGTCTTGACCGAGTTCTTTCGCCGAAATTGAGAATTTAATTTCTTTACCCTCAAGGCTCCAAAATTTTACTGTTTCTTCAGCCCAATCAATATTAATAATTATCTTAGTTTCGGGATAAAATCTAAAGAAATTGTTTCTTTCCTTGTCGGATAAAAAATTAAACTTTTTAAGTTCATTTTCATCAAATTGCCAAAATTTAGTTGTATTATTTTCTGGATTGTAGGTGGCAATTTTACCATCGGTGCTGAAGCTTGTGTAATTAAATTGCTCACTAGGTATTAAGGGTTGGAGTTCCCCCTTCTCCAGTTTCCAGAGTTTGCCAATCCAGTCGTCTTTTTCATTACTAAAGGTAGCAACTAGCTTACCGTCTGGACTCAATTCCACTTCCGAAACATTTTCCTCTTGGGGAAGAGAAGCTAGTTTATCGCCATCTTTATTCCAAAGTTGGACAGCTTTATCCTTACTGAGAGTAGCAATTATTTTACCATCGCCAGGACTGAAAACGATATCTGTAACCTCTTGCTCTTTGGAGAGAGGTTTGGATGTATTGTCTTGATTGTTAAAATTCCACAGCTTGGCTTGCCTATCTTTATCGATAGTAGCTATTGTTTGGTTATCTGGACTGAACTTAACCACAGAAGTTCCTTGTCCTCCCAGACGCTGTGATTCCCTAGAATCGTAAAGCGCTTCCCTTAATGCTGTCTTTACCTGTTGAGAGGTTTTTTTCTCCTGGTTAGATTTAGCATTAGATTTACCGATGAGTTGTTTCCCGGCTCTAATACCTTCAATCAGAGCATCAATATTTTGTTTTGAGATTACCAGGGTTTTGGAGTATCGGCTCAATGCATCAACTTGAGCTGCTAAATTTTCTTCTGCTTTTCGCTGTTGCTGCCGAGCAAACCAGCTCATGCCAAGTGCGGCGAAAAAAAGTGCAGTCATCACACCCACCATACACTTTAACCTCACAACTCGACGCTTTTCCCTTGTAATTTCAGCCTCGATTGCCTCTTGACTTTGACGAATATATTCCTGTTGCAAAGGAGTGGGAATCGGTGTTTTCTTTTCTACCTCAGCTCCTTGTAACCAGTCTTGAGCAATAGCAAATTCACTCTCCCGTAACAGCAAGTCATCATTTTTATCCTTTTCCTGCCACTCCAAAGCCCGTCGTGACCATTTAGTATGACTACGGACATGTTCTTTGTCTATATCTAGGGTTCTTACCAATTCATTAAAATTGGCATTAAAATCTTTTTGGTTAAAATCAATCTGCGGTACCTTAGCTAACTCCGTCGGTAAATCCCGCTGATTTGCCGGTTGATACACCACTGTTACAAAGCGCTTATTCAACGAAGCCGCATACTTGACTTGCTGCTGACAATCCTCCGAATTTACCGAATGGGGTGAGAGAATAAACAAAAAATTGTTACAGACTGTAATTCCCTGATGAATCTCCTGCTGAACATCTGTATCTGAGGCAATAGTTTCTTGGTCAAACCAAGTAGTTTTGCCCTGCATCTGTAAACTATCATTGAGCTTTCTCGCCAAATCTGAGTCGGCACGGGAGTAGGCAATAAATACATCCAGGGATTCTAAAGGCGGTTGCCCTAGGCTTTCGGCAATAAATTCTTCCTGTAACTGTGTCGGGGGATGCTGTTTCCTTTTTTGGGCTATTTTCAACCAACTTTCGGCACTTCTAAGGTTATACCCCCGCAGCAGAAGACTGGGATTTTCGTGATCCTCCCACTTGAGGGCCTTCGTCAACAGCATTTTATGCTCGTTGTAATATGCCTCATCCTCTTGCAGAATTTTCAACAATTGGCTTTCATCGAGCCGGTAATCATCTTCCTTGACATTATCTGTTAGGTCAATATGCTGTAACTGCCGCAACACCTCCGGTCTGGCACTTGGCTCCGTTTCCTTGACCAATACTGGAATAATCCTTTTGTTGAGGGAAACAGCCAAGTCTAATTCTTGTTGACAGTCTATCGAGTTAATTGACTCAGGAGAAAGGAGATAAACTACATTATCTGCTTGTTCAATCCCCCGGTTAATCGCTTCCCGGGAGACTTCCCCGGTTTGAATATCCGTTTTGTTTGTCCACACCGTAATACTTTCTCGTCTCAGGCTGTTGCCAATCTTCTCCATAACCGCCCGATCCTGAGTCGCATAAGAAAGGAATACCTGAGTCATCAAGTTATTGCTATTCTTGATCGATTCAGTGATGTATTCGCAGTGCAAATCACTCGGAGTGCAAGGGGGTTGTTCTTTTTTGAAGCGTTTTTTGAGCCAAGAAGTAGCCTGCTGTCTCTCTTCCCCGGTTAACAGGTATCTGGTTTGTTTTTGCTGGCGCTCCCACTCCAGTGCTTTGACTAATAATTGGGTATGCTTTTGGACATAATCGGTATGGGAGCTGAGTAACTTAATTAAATCCCCTAAGGATTTATCAAAGTCATCGATGCCTTCACGGAAATACACCCAGTTAATCTTGCGGATAGTCGGGTGCATGTTGGGAAAATGCGAATGCTTTCCTTCGGCTTTGTAAGCTTCCCAATCCTCTATTGTTTGATGAGGATATCTTTGCTGCCAAGTTTCCTGACTAATTTGCTCAACGTGGAGTAAGGGAATAATCCGTTTATGACACTTAATTGCTAGCTCAATTTCTTTGAGGCAGTACTCGGAATTTACCGAATGAGGGGCAATAACAAACAGGAAGTGATGGGCTTTTTCAATACCATCATCAATTTGATGCTGGAAGTCTACTCCCTTGGGAATGTCATTGAAGTCAAACCAGATTCTAAAGCCCTGATCTGCCAAGCAAGCTTGCAGTTTGGTAGCAAAGGCTTTACTATCAGGTCGTCCGTAAGAAATGAAAGCGTCGAAAAGTTGCATCGTTTTTGAAGTATCTGCACTAAGTTAAGAGTTACGCAGTGAGATTAGGAAAAATTTCCCTACTTTAGTAGATGTCTAATAGAGATACTACCAATTTTTGTACAAACGATACAGCGCTTTGTGCTCTAACAAAGTACAGTCGATAGACAAAAGTCCCCCGGGTCACCAAAAGCGTAGCATCCTCTGGCTTCCCCCAATTCCCAATTCCCATTGGTAACAAGTTAAGGCAAAAATGTCGTTGTCAAGGGTGCGGAGGTGCGGAGGTGCGGAGGTGCAATGGACTAAATTCTTCGGCTTCACCTTAAGTTTAGTCATCTTTAGATGACTTGAGCTATTAGCAAGGAACTTAAGTTCCTTGTGGGGCATGGGTTTTACTTTAAGTTGACACCAATTCACGTCAGTGTACCCCTACTCTTTATTCGAGATCTCTTGACAAATTTTAACAGCCGCTTTGGTTGTAGTATTATCCTCAGTTTGAGCTTCCCTAAGAATAGAATGTTCTTCTAATTTCTTGCATCCCATCCGAAGCCAATCTTCCCAGGATGCGTCACCAATTGACCACAACCGCATCGTATAGTCCCAACTACCACTAACCAGAGATTTTCCATCCGGACTAAAGGCTACTGACCAAACACCCCCTTCATGTCCTGTGATCGGTTCAACAATGGGTTTACCTTTTAAATCCCACAATCGCAGTGTATTGTCTTCAGCACTACTAACAATATATTTTCCATCTGGACTAAAAGCCACCGAGAAAACACCCTTCTTATGTCCTGTGAACGGTTTACCAATGGGTTTACCCTTGAAATCCCATAACTGGACTGTACCATTGTTGCCACTAATGATGTATTTCCCATTTGCACTAAAAGCAACAGAATGGACAACGCCCAAATTCTCTTTCTGGAAAGGCTTACCAATAGGATTACCCCTTAAGTCCCACAACCTTATTGTTTGGTCGTGGCTACCACTAGCAATCATCTTACCATCTGGACTGAAGACAACAGAACTAACCGAAGCTTGATGCCCTCGAAAGGGTGTACTAAGAGGATTACCTTTTAAGTCCCACAACCTTACTGTCTCGTCATCACCACCACTCGCAATAGTCTTACCATCCGGACTAAAGGCAACAGATTTAACATTATCTTGATGCCCTCGAAAGGGTGTACCAAGAGGATTACCCTTTAAGTCCCACAACCTTACTGTCTGGTCATTACTGCCACTAGCAATAGTCTTACTATCCGGACTAAAAGCAACTGACCAAATACCTAGCCTGTGTCCTGAGAAAGGACTACCGATGAGATTGCCCTTGCGGTCCCACAATCTCACTTTTCGATCATAACAGCCACTAATAATGTATTTTCCATCGGGACTAAAGGCGACTGAAGTAACTGAGTGCTTGTGTTTGCGGATGGGCTGATAATTCAAGTAACTTTGAAGATCCCACAACCGCACTGTACTATCTTCACTACCGCTGACGATAGTCTTACCGTCAGGACTAATGGCGACTGAAGTCACAAAACGCTCATGTCCTTTGAAGGGTTGAGCAATGGGGTTACCCTTGAGATCCCATGACTGCACCGTGTTGTCATTACTGCCACTGACAATAGTTTGGCCATCCTTACTAAAGGCAACTGAAGTGATATAGCCTCCATGTCCCCGAAAAGTTTGACTAATGGAGTTGCTCTCCTTATCCCACAACCGCAGTGTTTTGTCCCAACTACCGCTAAGGATGGTTTTTCCATCAGGACTAAAGGCAATTGAAGAGATCCTCTCATCATGTCCAGTGAAAGGTTTACCAATGGGGTTGCCCTGGAGATCCCACAACCGCAGTGTTTTATCTGTACTACCACTAACAATCGTCTTACCATCTGGACTGAAGGCAACAGAAGTGACGTAATTGCTATGTCCAGTCAAAGGTTCACCAATGGGATTGCCCTGAAGATCCCACAACCGCAGTGTTTTATCTGTACTACCACTAAGGATAGTTTTTCCGTCTGGGCTAAAGGCGACTGAGAGAAGTAACCTAGTTGACGATTAACAGCACAACATCGTACTATAAGTATGTTGTTAACCGTTGTCGAGGTGACAAAGTACCTAAAACCTAGAGAAACTGCGGAGTATCTGGGAGTTAACGTCAG
>JAAHHL010000348.1 GCA_010672185.1 Caldora sp. SIO3E6
TCCCATTCCCCAAACAATTACCCTGCCACCATCGCCATCGGTTAAGGCATCTGCTTTAATAGTTGAACCTGAGTCCATCAAGGTAATCTCAGCCTTGGGTATCGTTCCCCTACCTTGAGCATCCCCACCAATCAATACCGTACCCCCACCATGCTTACCAGAGGCATCTATTTGGGCATTAATTAAACCGACTTTGTCTCCTACTACCTGAATTGTTTGGGGAATGGGGAATGGGGAATTGGGAATTGGGAATTGGGAATGAGAGACATCTAGGGAGCCAGAAATGATCGTTGTACCGGCTTCCTGGGGTATAATTGTACCAGTATCAGTTAACTGTGCCTCTCCTGATGGGGTAAGACTTAATCCTGTTTCTACTCCTTGCAGTGGTCCTGTGAGCAAAACTGGTAAATCCACAGGAGTAATCCCTAGCATCTGTCCTGAAGCATCTCTGGGAGGTTCAATCTCTAAACTCAGTAATTGTCCAGCTTGAGTTATCTTGACTAAATTCTCCCCCGGTACCGCAGCAATAGTAATATTACCTTCCGGTGCTGTGATCTCTCCGGTATTGATCACATTGCCGCCAACTAAGGTTACATTTTGACCTGGTGGTGCTTCTAAAGAGCCAGCGTTGATTATAGTGCCTGGTTGGGACAAGTCGAAGGCAAGTTCACTGGGAGTACCGACTAAACTTTGGTAGTTGTTATCCCCTAAAGCATTAAACCAATTATTTTCACCAAAGCCAATACCTGTAGCTGTAGTGGCGAAAAAGTCAGCAGGGACATTTAAACGAGCCTCTGAGCCAAAAATAATCCCTGCTGGATTCATTAAAAATAAGTTAGAGTCGCCCCCTGTTACCTCAATCAAACCATTAATCAGGGATAGGTCACCACCGACAACTCGCCCTAGGATATTTTGAATGGTTGGTGAGGATAAAAAATTAGCAGTTTGTTCCGAAGAGAGTCCAAATTGCTCGAAAGAGTGGAACAAATTTACCCCATCACTGGAAAGGGAGCCCCCCTGAATCTGAAACTGATTGCCATTGGGGGTAATAATAGTTCCAGTGCCGTCAGCTGCCGGGGTGAGGGATTGCCCTTGAGCAGATGGCTGGGTAGGCGTGATCAACAGTCCAACAACAAAGGTAGTTGTCAGTAAGCTGGTAGAGATCTGAGGTTCAAACATCAAGGTTATTGAGAAAGGTGCAATAAGAGGTAATTTGCTTGCTATTTTGCACCCCAATCAGTTTTTTTGAAAAACCTAATTTCTTGTTTTTACTGGATCGATGCTCTACACCCACCAATACGCAGGCGCGTAGACGCACCAGATATGGAGACGCGGAGATTGGAACAAACCAAGTTAAATGCTTAGGTGATTTCTAGAAAAAAATGTACCTATAGTAGGGTGTGTTAGCGTAGCGTAACGCACCGCATCGCGGGTACAATCATTCTCAAAAATCGCCTTAACAGCTACTCACAATGAGGTAATTCTTGTGACGCACACCTTATGCCAGCTGAATCTTAGCAAAAAAATAATGGCGATCGCAACGAACTTAAGAAAGAGTTTTTATTCTCAGGGAGTGGTAAGCTTATTTGTACGGGCAAGATGCCCGTTCCACAAAAAGCCAGCAAGTTTACATCTCAAGCTTCAGTCACTTTCTCCTGTTTCTGTAACCACGCCACTAAATCTGCAATTTGAGAGAAACTAAACAGCTCTTCTCCCAAATCTTCTAATTGTTCTGGTGATAAACTTTGGACAGGTTCTAATATTTCAGGCTCAAGCTCACCAAACTTGCTCTTTAGCATACGCATGAGCAATTTCAACATTCCGTCTTTTACGAATTGTCGATACCAAGGAGACTCGAGTAATACAGTCATATCCCACCTCATTATTTGTTGAATCAAACGGGCTTCTAAAACAAAGCTAGCAAAGAAAGCTAATAGGGGTTCTAGCTCATTTAACTGTTCATCGTTACGTAAAACTTGCAAGGCTTGCCTTACCAAGGATTCTTCACCACCACCCTTGAGTATCGGCACAAAAGGAAGTAAAGTAGGCAAAGGTTTTTGAAAGGCAATATTGGCATCTACTTCCCACAGGTTAATAACACGATAGTCTTGAGTTGCCCTGAGTCCCATCAACTCCGATTCGTAGCGGGTGGGAATTACTGTAGAAGCAGGAGGAGCCAAAATATTGATGAGTACTGGGTAGGTAGGTAAATTGTAGCGTTCTTCTGCTAGAGCCGCATAGGATCGCATCCGCTGGGGCATACGAGAATTGTAACGCAATTGTAACTCATTGAGGACCAGAAAGTCGCCATATTGCGGACTGTAGGCTCGGATGAGGATATCGCTTTCGCGGCTTATCCACTGGAAGTCGGAGGATAGTAAGTCAACAGCAACCGCATCAGGGTGTTGAGTAACCCATTTTACCCAGGTATCTGGTGCCAGACTAATGAGACGTTTGCTGCCAATATCTGCTTTTTTGGGCATTTTAGAGGATATTTCTTGGTATTAGAAGGTTTATCATATCTTTTGGAGGCTGCAATTGAAAAAAAGTAACCCAACTAATACTCAGAACAACAAGATTTCATTTCAGTCCTCTTCTTTCAAGGAGAGGTAATTATCCATTATCCATTGTTCATTATCAATTATTGAACTACCTGTTTTACTCTTCGTCATCCTCTGCTGACTGGAATAATTCAGTTGCCTTACTTCCCAGCAGTCCGAAAATCGCACCAATTCCCATATTCCAGGTTGTGTTGCAGGTTTCAAATACACGAGTCTGCTGAGGAGAGAGGTTGTTTTTAGCCGCTAGCCAGAGGGATGTTCCTCCAGAAAGGAGGGTAAAGCAGACGACAGTGAAGAAGACTTGCTGGAAAGCTGGGGTCATTTTGAAATTGTTCATGGCTGTTAACGCTCAATTATTTCGACTGAGTTAACTGTCGCAATTTTTTTTAAGAGTTATTTCCCTGACTTGAACCGGAGTTAGGCTGACTTACCGGAGTTTGCCTGACTTAGGAGAAAAAAAATTGATAGACTAGCGCTTAGATGTTTGTGAATCCTAGCTGATGGCATTCCCTAAGGATTTTCTGGAGCACATAGCCCATGAGAAGGGTTTAACTCAAAAAGAACTAGAGGTTTTTCTGGCACTATTTGGAGAAAGCAAAAGTAGATGGCAAATTGCTGGAAAACTTTATATTAGTAAGAGTGCTGTTGATACTTGTCTGACTGGGGTTTACCAGAAGTTTTTGATTGGTGGTAAAGGTCCCGGTAAAGAGAGTAGACTTAAAGATTATCTGAGCGATAGGTATAAATCTTGGAAGTCTGATAACTCTGCTCAAGATTCGTCAAGCATCGACAGTGCAGAGCCAAGTATTGATGCTCTAGTGAAGGAGTTACGGCAGAGAATACAGCCTTATATCCAGGAAAAGTGTGGCACAATGCGAGTACTGGATATGAGCCAACCGATTAACTTAGATGAAATCTATACCAATGTCAATATTCTAGAAAAAATTACAGGGCGCAGAAGTCCGGAATCAGCAGAATTAAAACCATATAATAACCCAGAGCAGTTTGAGCGATTCCACTTGGGTAAACCACAAGGGCATCCTATTCCAGGATTAGAAGCCGTTGAGAAGTTTTCAAAGTTGATGATTTTGGGCAAGCCAGGAGCGGGGAAGACTACGTTTCTGAAGCACTTGGCAATTCAGTGTATTGGAGGCAAGTTTCAGCCAGGAAGAGTTCCACTGTTCATTACCTTAAAAGATTTTGCTGAAGCCGATAATCATCCCGATTTGTTGGCATACATTGGTTGTTTGTTGGCAATGCCTTCCGTAGATACCTTCCAGGGGAACATATCTAGCAACCAATTGGAAATTACCGAGAAAATTTTGTGTGCAGGTAAGGCATTAATTTTATTAGACGGATTGGACGAGGTAAGAGACGCTGATAGCAATCGGGTATTGCGACAAGTCAGGAAATTTTCACAGCAGTTTCCCCAGAATCAATTGATCATCACCTGTCGGATTGCCGCCCAGGAATATACTTTCGAGCAATTTACCGAGGTAGAAATTGCTGACTTTGACGATAAGCAAATTGCCAATTTTGTTGAGAAATGGTTTCACAGCAAAGATGACCTAATTAAGGCAGAACACTTTACTGCACAGTTAAAGGAAAAGATTCCTGTTGAGGAATTGGCGATGAATCCACTGTTGCTGACCCTATTGTGCCTGGTATTTGAAGACTCCAGCAGATTTCCCAACAATCGCGCCGCATTGTACGAGAATGGAGTGGATGTACTGCTGAAAAAATGGGATGTCAAGCGCAACATTGAGCGAGATCAGATCTACAAAAATTTGACGTTAAAGCAGAAAGAAGATTTACTTAGTCAGATTGCCTATACCACTTTTACAGTAGGCAACTACTTCTTTAAGCAACGAGAAGTAGAGCATTATATTAACCAATACATCCAAAACTTACCAAATGCCAGCACTGACCCTAAGGTACTGGAGATGGATAGTGAAGTTGTATTGAAGTCAATTGAGGCGCAGCATTGATTGTTAGTAGAACGAGCACGAGGTATTTATTCTTTCTCCCATCTAACATTTCACGAGTATTTCACTGCTTGCAGGATTGTAACAAGTTGTAATCCTGATGCTCCTAATGATCCAATGTTGCAAGAGCTAGTGAGTCACATTACCGAGAGTCGCTGGCGGGAAGTGTTTTTACTGGTTGTTGAGATGTTACCTTCATATAGTGCGGATCAACTTTTAAGGTTGATGAAACAGCAAGTTGATTTAATTATGACTCATGATGAAAAGTTACAAGAGTTTTTACGGTGGATAAAGCAAAAATCAGGTGATATGAATAATGACTATTATCCACTGGTAGCAATTAGATTTTTTTATGTTCATTGTGAGTATGTGGATGGATTAAGCTTATTATCTAGTGATGAACTTCTTATCGCTGATATATTTAATGTTTACATTGTGGATGATACTGAAATTGGTAGTTTAGATGTTGATCGTCAATTGTATCACTTACTAGGATTTTGTAATTGTTCTTGGTTTTCTCCTAAAGATGCTATTGCTAGGGGTATAGATTATATTTTAGACTGTTTTTCAGTTCCTTCTGCTATACAAAATGAACTACAGCAACTGAAATATGATTTGCCTGAGTTCCCAGATGTCAATGAAGAAACCGAAAAATTTGAACAAATTTGGGCAAATTTTAGTCCAGTTTTGACTGAACGACTACGAGATATCATGGTTAAGTATCTCAACATTGGCCACAATTGGCAATTCAGCGATGAGCAGAGATATTTGCTAATAGATTACTACAATGCTAATGAGTTTTTATTGGAGTGTTTGGACTGCGATTGTTATGTGAGTAGGGAAGTACGCCAAGAAATCGAGGAGACATTGTTGTTACCTAGTGGACTGAACACACCTAAAATAGTAGAGTAAGTAGGTTGGGTGTAGCGATAGCGCAACCCAACAAGGTCGTGTGCTGCGTTGGGTTTGACTCCGTTTCACTGTATATTGGATAAGGGCTAAGACAGTGGCACTTCTAAAAATGTAGGCTGGAGTACTTCATTAATTTATCCATTTTCTGATGTCGTCTGTTTCTATTTCTTCTATGAGCTCCTTGCTGTACATAAGTTTAAATCTGATCTGCTTACAGAGCAAGCGATCGCAAATTTTGTAGGGTGGATAAAGTCAATATCTTCGACAATTAAACTTCTTTGAAATCACACTGGATATATTTGGTGATACCTTTCCCACCAAATCAAATAAAAATGTCCTTGCAACCTTATGCCCCAAGCTCTAATAGTGCCAGTAAATCTAAAGCGAAAAGCTGTATCATATTCCTCTAAACCTATTTCAATCCACCTATCCTGAGCTTCTTGGAGCAAAGTAGTTAGCTCTTGAGAATGATGCTTAGGTACACTCCTATTACCTCTTGCAGGAGTTTTTTGCTCAAATAAGATTTCAGACCAAGTTGATTTTTCTAACAAACTGAAATTTGGTAGTATTTGAGTTTGCCATTCTTCCTCAGTCCAGCGCCTTTGCTCTTGCCACGACCACTCTCCCTCTACATCAGACCTGGTTGTACACCATGTTAAATTACAAGCAATTGAAAACGCTTCTTCACTAGGAATGTATACAGACTTAGCCCTGCTTGGTTCTTCCTGAACCTTAACAATTTTCAAATTAAGATCAGGTATTGGCGCTATTTTTACAGTCTTTGTCCCTAAGTTTTCGACATTAGACGACAATTTTACTGACTTCGCCTTTTGCGCCTGAGCCTTTTCTTCTTTACGCCGTCTTCTCTTCTCAGCTTTGGAAAGCTTGTCTGTCATAAACTGGAATAGTATTCGTGCATTGCAGCCAAAGAAATCACATTATTGCACTTTTCTGTAGGCTGGAGATTACCTCTGGCATCTTTCCACGGCGCTTCCATATGGGTTAAGTCGCTCAGCCACTGTCCACTCTTTTCCTGGAGGGCATCAAGAACTTTGTCAACAGAATCTTTCTGGTTGGGAGTTAAGGCATCAATATCCCCGTCAGCAAATGTATTCTCGCTTACTTTGAACTGACCTCGGTGATATTCATATAGAATTGGCACTACAGGTCCATTAGCCCAAGCTTGGATATCTTCCTCAAACAAGGGGTTTTCATCCCAAACAAGAGACCATGCCTGAGTGTAATAGACCAGCTTCTGAAGCTTCATTGCTGTCATTTCACCAGTTTTAGTTAGGATATATTTCGCCACATCTACGGCCTGTGCCATATTATCCTCCTTATTGTTCGGGCGAACTGAGTTGTTATTGTAGCATGTAAGGATTCAGGTCTGTGTTTAGCTCACTGACGGGGTGACAATAATAGCTGAATCTCCTGTATATCAAGGCTTTTGCCGAGTACCGATAGAGTAAAAATAGGCATATTTTTCTCCGGAGCAGAGTAAGTAGGGTTTGCTGCATAAGTGTGTAAGCCATGCGGTGAGAAAGGTTTCAATCATGCAGCATGCCAAAAAAGTCCAAAGAAATGGCATATCTTGGCTCAAAAACCTGGCATCGACTTGGGAAATCCCTG
>JAAHHL010000349.1 GCA_010672185.1 Caldora sp. SIO3E6
GCATCTCTTAGCTCAAAAACCTGGCATCAACCCGGGTAAACTTGGGGGATGCAGATGCCCAAAACAGCGGATAAATGCTGCATTCATTCTTACTTATTACTTGTTACTTGTTACTTGTTACTTATTCTCCCAAGCCCTAATTATCCATTATCCATTCCCCATTCTCAAATGACCAATGACCAATGACCAATGACCAATGACCAATGACCAATGACCAATGACAAACAACAAACAACAAACAACCAATTACCGTTCAGTCAAACGGGTAAGTACCTGATTGGAGCGTTCGACAAAAGCTTTCATCCCATCAGCATCAAAGCCTTTTTGAGCCATCAGTGCTAAGTCATAGACATGTTGACAGATTTGCTGAGATAGTTCCTCGGAAGGCGACTTACCATCACTCTGTACGATACTACCTTGACTCAATTGCATTAAGTTATCAATCAAAGGATGGGATGTATTGACAACTAAAATATGTTCTTCAGGAAACTGAGCCGACTGTTGCTGCATCATGGCAGTCATATCCTGGAGACGGCGCATTGCTTCTGGTAGGAGTACCATTGCTGGAGGTGTACCTTGGGGATCATCGGACTTGAGTGCTTGGGTACGGATGTTGAGCTTGGGTTTGTTGAGCGCTTTCTCAAATAGCTCTTTAATTACTTCCGCACGGGTTTTATTGGTTTTCGGATCAATGATTTCCCCAGACTTATCCTGATCAATCAGAGTATCATCTAACTCCGAGTCTACCCGAGAAAACTTGACATCAGAATATTCCCGCTCAAGGAAGTTAATAAAGTGGGTATCGATAAAAGAGTCCATAAACAGGACTTCTAAACCCTGATTTTTGTGTAATTCCACATAGGTAGCTTGACTGGCTTCATCGTTGCAGTAGAAAACGTGGTTTTCGTGGCGCTCCTTATTCCGCTCTAAATAGTCTTTGAGGGTAGTGTAGGGTAAGTTGGACTTCTCCTGCTCCCCTTCTTGCTTCGTGACATCTTGCCAAACGTCTCCCTCATCAGATTGCACTTGTACTTCTGGGGTTTCTTCACTCTTCTGATCGCTTTTACCATTACTCTGGTAAGTAGTGCGGTAGATCAGAATATCTTCTACTTGTTTCTTGAATTTGTCGTCGTTGAGGGAGCCAAATTTAACAAAAGTGCCTACGTCTTGCCAGCAACGGATATATTCTGCCCAATCTTCATCATAGAGAGACTTGAGGCGACTAGCGACTTTTTTGGCAATATAATCAGCAATACGGCGTACTGTCCGGTCATTAGTTAAGGCTGAACGGGAAACATTTAGGGGAATATCGGGACTATCGATTACCCCCCGCAGTGGCGTCAGGAAGTTAGGAATCACTTCTTCACAATGATCACTGACAAACACCTGATTACAGAAGAGCTTAATTTGACCCTTGGTAACATCAACATCCGGCTTAATTTTCGGGAAATAGAGAATACCGTTGAGTAAGAAGGGGTAGTCAGTATTTAGATGTACCCACAATAGAGGTTCTTCCTGAAAGGGGTGAAGATAGCGATAGAATTCTAAATAATCTTCTTTCGTGAGATTTTGGGAAGATTGCTTCCACAGTGCCTCGTGCTTATTCAGTTCTTCATCGTCTAGCTTGATGGGTACTGGCATAAAATCGCAGTAGTTTTTCACCAACTGCTTAATGCGAGCTGTTTCTAAGTATTCCAGTTCTTCGTCTTGCAAAGTCAGAGTAACGGTAGTACCCCTTTGAGTACGAGATGACTCGGAGAGCTCAAAAGCTGGAGAACCGTCACAGGACCAATGAACTGCCTGGGAGCCTTGCCGGTAGGAAAAGGTATCAATATCCACCTTCTTCGCCACCATAAAGGAGGAGTAGAAACCTAAACCGAAATGACCAATAATCTGTTGATCCGCGTCTTTTTGATATTTCTGGATAAACTCTTCAGCACTGGAGAAAGCAACTTGATTAATATATTTTTTCACTTCCTCAGCAGTCATGCCAATACCATTATCGGTAACAGAGAGGGTTTTGTTGTCCTTGTCAACCGCAATGGAAATTTCCGGCTCCTCTAACTCCCCGTCAACTTCCCCAGAGTAAGAAACCATCTTCAGCTTCTGGATGGCATCTACTGCATTGGAAATCAGTTCCCGCAAGAAGATTTCGTGATCCGTGTAGAGAGACTTCTTGATAATGGGAAAGATATTTTCTGTATGTATAGTGATATTGCCCTGTTCTAAAACGGTCATAGGTATCTCATTCAATCGTGTACTGGCTGTTACTATTCGATTTTGCGCGATCGCACTCATTTATCAGTAACAGATTTCCCCCTGCTGAGGATTCGGATCTCCACACTTATTGGTTGTTTGTTGTTTGTTGTTTGTCATTTGTCATTTGTCATTTGTCGTTTGGGAATGGGGAATTGGCAATATCTCCCTTGTCTCCCTTGTCTCCCTTGTCTCCCTTGTCTTCCTTGTCTTCCTTGTCTCCCCACACCTCCCACACCTCCCACACTTCTCCTGTGCATACGGTGAGCTTACTGGTTAAAATCAAGAAACCCCTAACGGTAAACCCTTGTAATGACTACCACCCTCATCAAACCCTCAATAATCCTCCCCAAAGGACTTCGTATTCAACAAGTAAACAACCTGTTCCTCTTCAAATTCACGGATGAGCTGGGGGAGCGGATGCAGGAGCTTTTGGACAAGAAAAAAGCAGATACGATTACACCTGATGAAATAATCGAACTAGAGACTATCGGCGAACTTGATAATATTTTCAGTTATATCAACGCGGTTATTGCTGCTCAAGGAAATGTCCATTTCTAAATCTTTGTATGCTCAGGTACGGCAAAGAGCTCGATTTCGCTGCGAGTATTGCCACTCCTTTTAGACATCCTCAAGTGCTGAGCGTAGTATAGCAGTCGCCAAGGCGGTTAGGACAAAACCAAATGCAGCAAACCTTCACCAGTCAATTTTTGCCCTTCTGCCTTCTGCCCTCTGCCCTCTGCCTTTTGCTATATTTTGGTTTAGGATGCAAAACGTGCGCCCCTACCAATTATTCTAGTTTGTTAGAAAACAGCCTATTATAGGAACTCAAGTGAACTTCATCTTTAAAATCTTAATCCTCTCAGTGGCAGTTTCGGCTTTGCTCAAGTATGGTGGCTCTAGTTTACCAATTGCTCCGACTTCTCTAAATGCCCTGATTTTAGTTTTGATACCAACTATTGTCCTAGCGATCGCACTTTGGTGGCGTACTAGTACCGCTACGCGGAATTAAGAATTAAGAATGCTTATAGAGTAAGGATTTTATCGATCTCAAGCTGGCGGGTTATTTCCGCTGCGCTGCACTAGTATAGTGCGGCGAAAATAACCCAAAGCGTAACAAAAAGCTTCCCTCCTGCCTCCTGCCTCCTGCCTCCTGCCTCCTGCCTCCTACCTCCTGCCTTCTGCCTCGTGCCTCCTGCCTTCTGCCTCGTGCCTCGTGCCTCGTGCCTCGTGCCTCCTGCCTCCTGCCTATTCTTCGGAACTACTGAAAATTTCTGCAAAAAATCGATTCATTGCAGCCCAAGAGCGCTTGTCGGCTTCAGCGTTGTAAGCAACACCCCGAGATGGATCATTACCAGCGCTGGCATCTGTGAAGCTATGAACTGCACCCCCATAGAAAACCATTTGCCAGTCTACATTACCTCGACGCATTTCTTGCTGGAAGGCTAATACTTGCTCATCTGGCACTAATGGATCGTCGGCACCGTGCAGCACTAGTACTCTACCTTGAATATTGCGGGCATCTCGGGAGTTAGGGGTATCGAGGTTACCATGAAAACTGACAACTCCTGCTGTAGGGGCACCACTCCGGGCTAACTCCAAGACAACACCACCACCGAAACAATAACCAATAGCAGCTATGCGATCGCGACTAGTCAGGGGGTGTTGCTGTAAAAATCTTAACCCAGCCTTGGCGCGATCAGCTTCGCTGGTGCCGAAGGCAATCGCGCATTAGTTGTCGGTCTGACCGATAGATTTTAGCTTGTGCTGCTGCCTCTTCGGAAGATTGTGGTCGGATACCCTTACCATAGATATCAGCGGCAAAGGCAATATAACCAAGTTCTGCCAATTGTCTAGTCCGTGCCTTTTCTTTTTTTCCCAAACCTTTCCAGGCGTGAACAACCAAAACACCAGGACGCTGAGTAGTGATTTCATCGTCGTAAGCGAGATAACCTTCAAGTATAGTTTCACCTTGTCGGTATTCAACCATTTTTGTACGCACTTCAGCTAGAGATGGCGATGATCCCAGCAACCAAAAAAGAGGCACTAATGCAATCAGCCAGGAGGCTTTAGGGTTGATGGTATCTGCTTTTCCTCGTCTATTGATAATAGTTGGGTTATTGACACCAAGCTGCATTAGAAGCAAGGAAATTAGTTTTTTCATACTTATTGTATGCTTTGTCAAAATTAGTTTAAGTAATGGGCTTACTACTGCTTTTTGTGAGGCTTAATTTTATTTATCCATCTTTAGATATTCATTAGAAAAAAATATTAAACAACCTATTGAAAAGTATCTGTAAAGTAATTCGGCAATCAATTGGAGTTTCAAGTATACTAGTACTTTGGCACTATACAGTAACTTCAATAGTTTAGAGCACTTTAAACTACTGAGAACAAGTTCTAAGAGATGATTCCTCAGTTATTCGGTAAATATACTGAAAATTGAGAATACTGTTCATTTACCGTCAACTTCTGGCAAGAAAAAATAACAATTTATGAAGATTTTAATGATTTGTTCCACCTTTCCTTATCCCCCCTCAAAGGGGACAATTCAATTAAGGACATTTAATTTACTGAAGTACCTCAGTCAAAATCATACCATCACTTTGATCACTCAACAATCTGAAGAGGTTACAGAGGCAGAAATTGAACAACTGCGAGAGCTACTCGAGGAGCTAGTAATTTTTCCTCAACCACAGATACCAGAGGCTGAGGAAGGAATAGGGGAAAAAGTCAAGCGCTTCAGAAAGTTTCTGCAAGAAGGGACACCACGGCAGGTACTGCAACTTTACTCACCTGAAATCCAGCAATGGCTTGATCAAGCAGTCGAGTCAGGAGAATTTGAGGTCATTACCTGTGAGCACAGTCTCAATGAGATTTATATTCGCTCAGAATGGCAGCAGTCAGTCCGGTTAGTAGTCAATATTCACAATTCTGTTTATCGAAGTGCTCGCAACCAATTGGAGACAGGAACAGCAGAGAATCAGCTCAAAGAACAGCTGAATTTACAATTATTAAAGCGCTATGAAGAACGATATTGCTCCAAGTTTAGCGCCATTGTCGTCACAAACCCTGAGGATCGGCGTCAGATAGCTGCCCTGGAACCAGAGGGTAAAATTGTTGTGATTCCCAATGGAGTAGATCTGACTAAGTTTCCCCGACGTATCTCCGATCCTGGAGGACACAAGCTAGTGTTGGTGGGAGCGATGGATAATCGACCCAATATCGACGCTGTACGTTTTTTCTGTTTAGAGGTATTCCCAGAAATTTTACAGCGCTATCCAGATGCCACCATAGAAATTTTGGAACCGCAACCAGTAGAGTCTGTGCTGGAGTTGGGGGAAAATCAAGGTATTACTGTGGTTGACTCCGTATCTTCTACTGTAGAATGCCTACATAAAGCAACTATTTGTGTGGTACCGATGCAAACCGGGTTTGGCATTAAAAATAAAACTCTGGAAGCTATGGCCACAGGAGTACCTATAGTTAGCAGCGATATTGGTGTGGAGGGACTAGTGGTTGATGGAGGTGAAGTTCCCCTCAGAGCCTTGCGAGCTAATGAGTCAGCAGAGTATGTGTATGCTACTAGTCGCTTATTTGAAAACCGCCAACTCCGCAAGCAATTGTCTGAACATGGAAGAGCGTTAGTTGAAGAAAAATACAGCTGGCAGCGTGCTGGTGAGCTTTATGAACAGATCATCTCAGGAGGTAGTGTAAGAAGACAGGAGGCAGAGAGCAAGAAACAGAAGAATGACAAAGCTGATGATGGGACTTCCAAATAAAAAGATATCCAATCGCTCTGGAAGCAGGGGAAAAAAACCAAGTCACAAGCGAGACAATGTATTCTTGGAAAATCCCTCAGGTAAACAAAAGCAAGTAGCTGCTAAACCCCTGTCAAGAAAGCGAATCAAGAGACACAAGCAACCAAAAGTCAAAAAAATCAAAGGCGGTTTGTCGGTAACTTTGGGTGTGATTGCTGCTTCGATCGCAACTAGTGGCATTATTGTTGGAGGTATTTGGCTGGGTGTTCTTACCCTGATTGACCCCAATGCCATTATTTGGCTCAATCAATTTTTGCCAGCATGGACTCGTATTCCTGTCACCTACGCTTCACCACCAAAGACCCTTGCTGCCATTGAAGAAGAGATTCGCTCCTTAGGTGGAATTCCTGGAGAATTTCTGTATCTAGACTCACAAAAGACTTTTTTGTTACCGATCCTGGCATCTGTACCCAATTGCTATACCAGTTGCAGACAAATTGTTCAACTCAGAGTCTATGAGTCTGCGGAGTCTCAATCTAATGACAAAGGCTATTGGTTAGTCAGTGAGCTTCCCATCAATGCACCTGAAGATGATTTTGTGTTTTCCGCCGAAAGTAGCAATGATAGTGATTCCTCCGGTTCCCTCCCCTTAAAAACCATCAGTCGTTTTGCCAACAACATTCCACGGGAAGGACTCTGGTTCAAACTCTCTGGGCAAATAGTAAGTAGCTCTTCACCCATATCTTACGGGCAGGTGATTCACTACAATCCTGACCGACAGCACCTGAGTGTTATGCTCCAGTGGCAAAGTCCCAATGAAATCCCACCGGATTGGCAGCAAGTAACTGGCACTTCCACACCAGAATTGATCGTCGATCAAACTGTGGGTTTAGAACCACAGTTCAAGGTTTACCAGCTTCAACCACGCAAATTTGTACCAAATCCCATTGCTCTCGAAGAAGTTTCTTTAACCACACCCGCTGTAGAAAGTCAAGGTTATCGGGATGCTTTGCTGCTAGCCCGTAATGGCTTGTGGTCTCCTGCTTGGCAATTGTTGAAGTCTCAA